>CAZDYW010000628.1:0-1505 GCA_964509655.1 uncultured Anaerolineales bacterium | reverse complement strand
GGGCGGGCACGAGACCCGCCCCTACGGAACGCCGACCAACTCCACGGCGTCAATCTCGTTCCAATTCCCCAACTCCGACTGATCGATGGTGATCTTGACCCCTACAGCCAGAAAATCGGCATCCTCCACCGGTATGGAGAGCGTGTAGGGGCAACCCGTTTTCTCCTCTGGCTCCCCCAGGTAGATGGCGTGATATTCCCCCTCGGCGTCGATCATTTCGACTGAGATGACCTGATCGGGGGAATAAGACTGGACGATGTTCACCTCGGTGGGATAGACAGGGGTATCGTAACTCAACTCGATCCACTCGACGGTGTCCGATGCAGCCGAGGCCCAGGCGGTCTCGTAGTCGCCGCAAGTGAACGTATCTGGAGCGCCGGTGGCCTGACTGGCGGCCCAACTGGGATCGCCATACTCAGAGCTGGCAACAGCGGAGACGGCCCATTGCCGGACCTCCTCGCCCTCAACAACCGCTTCCTCTTCGGGCAATTCGGAGAATGACTCCGGCTCGAAGAAGCTGAGCGAGGCCACCACGCCATCGAAAAGCGGCCCCAGTTCGCTCTCCCAGCGATCACTCGGCGCTGCGCCGAACATAGTGAAGCTGTGCATCGGGCTCACGGCCACGAAAATGACCCGGCCCTGGATCTCCCTGCCCCCCTCAGCACCGCTTAATTCCACATCCAAGCCCTCCGCGCCGCCGACGGTGATCTCGCGCGGCTCCGAAACCTCTATGTCCACATCGATGTCGGCCATGAAATTATCGTGAAGCTGTTCGGCGGTGCGGCTCTCCTCACCTACAGCGCCGATCAGCAGGACAGCCGGGCCAAGGTCAGGATCAGCGTCGGGCGCTTCCATGCTGGCGAAACCAAAGGCTTCCTCGACCGTGTAACCGGGGATTGTCTGACAGACGAAACCGCCTACCTCGCTCCGCAGCTCCTCGCCCAGCTCTGTGCCCGGCGGCGGTGGGTTGAGTTCACCTTCGACCACTTCCTCCAAGCGGATACTGATGTTGGTGAAATCGTCGAAGTCCACGCCCTGGACGACGACCTCCTCACCGTTGGGCCAACTGGCGAAGACCAAGCTAAACCCATCATCCTGAATGGAGGTGAGCACTTCATACTCGACCAAACCCAGATCGGCGAGCACCTCCCGGTAGAACGCGATAGAATCATCTATGCTGAGGCTGGTCTGGAAGGTGATCTGGCTCTCGCCGCCTTCCCCCACGAAGTTCTGCACATTTTCCGGCAGAGGAAAGGCGGTGTCGTAATCGACCGGTTCTTGCTCCTCGACCACCTCTTCCTCCTCTTCAGCAGTAGCAGGCTGGGAAGTCGCGGTTGGGACAGGCGTATTGGTCGGAGCGACGCGCTCTGTCTGCGTGGGCGCCACAGTAGCGGTCGGCTCCGGTTTGCCTCCACCCAGGCTACAGGACAAAGTGACCAATGCCAGGGTCAACAGAACAACGATAAGTGTGAATTTGCGATTCATCGGAAATCCTCCTTTCTTTA
>CAZDYW010000627.1:0-1518 GCA_964509655.1 uncultured Anaerolineales bacterium | reverse complement strand
AGCGACAAATCGCCGCAGCGACAGCGGCAGTGTATCGGGAGTTGGTAGACCGTAGTTAGGAGGATATGATGTTCAACTCGTTTGAAGAAGCGCGAAGTTACGTCGAGGAACGCGGCGTACAGATGATCGATTTCAAGTTCACCGACCTTTGGGGCCGCTGGCATCACCTCACGATTCCCCAGGAACAATTCACCCCCTCGTTGATGGAGGCCGGCGTGGGCTTCGACGGTTCCGCCGTCGGGCTGAAGTCGGTCAAGGCCGGCGATATGGTGCTGGTGCCGGATCTCTCCACCGGCTTCGACGATCCTTTCTGGGAGGCGCCCACGCTCAGCTTTATCTGCACCACGCTGGAGGCGGACACGAAAGCCATCTTCGACAATGACCCGCGCAACATCGCCCGCCGCGCCGAGGAGTACATGGTCGCGAGCGGCATCGCCGATTGCAGCAAATGGGGGCCGGAGTTCGAGTTTTATCTGTTCGACGCCGTGACTTTTGAGAATGAGATGAACCGCTCCGGCTACAGCGTCGAATCGGACGAGGCGATGTGGCGCAGCGACCGGGACGGCCACGGCCATTACATCCCGCTCCACGGCGGCTATCACGTCATACCGCCCAAGGACGCGCTCTACAACCGGCGCACCGAGATGTGTCTTCACCTTCAGGCGATGGGCGTCTCGGTCAAGTATCACCACCACGAGGTCGGCGGGCCGGGCCAGTGTGAGATCGAAACGCCGCTGATGGGCCTGCTCCAAGCCGGTGACGCGACGATGATCGTCAAGTATGTCACCAAGATGGTCGCCCGCCGACACGAGCAGACGGCCACCTTTATGCCCAAGCCGATCTACGGCGAGGCCGGATCGGGCATGCATTTCCATCAGCACCTCTTCAAGGGCGAGCGGAACGTCTTCTACGATCCCGAAGGGTACGGCCGCATCAGCCAGACCGCGCTGCATTACATCGGCGGGCTGCTCCACCACGGGCCGGCGCTTTTGGCCTTCACCAACCCCAGCACTAACTCATATCGGCGGCTGGTGCCGGGCTACGAGGCCCCGGTCAACGCTTTCTTCTCCATCGGCAACCGCAGCGCCGCCGTGCGCATCCCGCGCTACGCCACGCAGCACGACGAAGTGCGCATCGAGTTCCGCCCGCCGGACGCGACCGGCAATGTCTACCTGGTGTTGGCAGCGCAGCTCCTGGCCGGGCTCGATGGCATCAAGCGCCAGATAGACCCCACAGAGGCCGGCTTCGGCCCCATCGACGCCGACATTTTCTCCTGGAGCGAGGAGCAGCGGGCTGAGATCAAACCGCTGCCCGATTCGCTGAAAGGCGCGATGGAGGCGCTGGAGGCGGATCATGACTTCCTGCTGGTCGACGAGGTTTTCAGCGAAGACCTGCTCGAGCGCTGGATCGCCTTCAAGATGGAGGAGGAGTATTATCAAGTGCGCAACCGTCCCCATCCCTACGAGATGGAGCTTTATTTTGACGCGTGAGCTGTAAAACGTGAAACGTAAAACGTAA
>CAZDYW010000626.1:0-1531 GCA_964509655.1 uncultured Anaerolineales bacterium | reverse complement strand
CTTCGCCTACCCCACCCAGCCCCCCGTCTTCGAGCGCTTCACGTGGCGCGTAGACGGCGGCGAGGTCTGGTCGGTGCTGGGACCTTCCGGCTGCGGCAAGAGCACCTTGCTGATGTTGCTCGCCGGCTTGCTACGTCCACAGGCCGGCGAAGTTCTCATCGGTGGGGAGCGCATCGCTCGCCCGCGCCCGCGCACCGGGCTGATCCTGCAGGATTACGGCTTGCTGCCCTGGGCGACGGTCTGGAGAAACGTCGCGCTGGGGCTGCGCATCCGCCGCTTCTACGGCCCCGACGGGCGCCACGTCCCCCGCGACGAGCGCATCGATGAGGATGAGCTCGAAGCTCGTGTCGGGCATTGGCTGGCGCGGCTCGATATCGCTGCGCTGGCGGACAAATACCCCGGCCAGATCTCCGGCGGTCAGCGGCAGCGCACAGCCATCGCGCGTACCCTGGCGCTGCGCCCCGATCTGCTGCTCATGGACGAGCCCTTCTCCGCGCTGGACGCGCCCACGCGCGAGGGCCTGCAGACGCTCACGCTGACCCTCTGCGCCGAGGTCGGGTTGACGGTGATTCTCGTCACGCACAACATCGAGGAGGCCGCCTTTATGGGCCAGAAGATCCTGCTGCTCCACGAGCCACCCAACCGCGAGGCCCAGATCGTCGAGAATCCGCATACCGCCGACGAGGTATATCGCTGTTCGAGCGCCTACCAAGCGGCCTGTTCGCTTCTGCGGGAACGGGTGGGCGAGTCTGCAAGTGAGCAGGTTTGCAAGTGAACAAGTCTGCAAGTGAGCACACGAGCGGCCGAATGGCTGTATTGTGGGCAGCGGTGGTCTTGCTGCTGATCTGGCAAGCGGCGGCGATGATTGTGCAACTGCCGATTTTACCCACGCCGGTGGCGGCGCTGCGAACCTTCTTCCGCGAGTTGCCGCGCGAGCTGGGGCGCCATTTACTCGTCAGCTTGCTCCGGGTGGTGGCGAGCATCGGGCTGGCGGTCGCGCTGGCGACGCCGGCCGGGCTGGCGCTGGGCCAGAGCCAGCGCCTCAATCGGTTTTTCTCACCCTTCGTCTATCTGCTTTACCCCATCCCCAAGGTGGTGCTGGTGCCCATCGTGCTGCTCTTCCTGGGCGTGGGCAATCTCCCCAAGATCGTGATCATCACTATGATCCTCTTCTTCCAGGTGCTGGTGCTGGTGCGCGATAGCGCGGCGTCCATTCGCCCGGAGTTGCTGACCAGCGTGCGCAGCCTGGGGGCGGGGCGGCGGGCGCTCTTCCGCTTCGTCTACCTGCCCGCCAGCCTGCCCGCGATCCTGACCGCCGTGCGGCAGTCCATCGGCACCGCCGTGGCCGTGCTCTACATCGCCGAGTTGTTCGCCACGCGGTATGGCCTCGGTTATTACATCTACATTCAAGGTAGCACGTTGTTCGATTATCCCAGGATGTACGCCGGCGTGATCGCGATGAGCCTGTTGGGGCTGGGGCTCTATTTCACGGTGGATGGGGTTGAGCGGCGCCTGTGTCGCTGGAGAACGT
>CAZDYW010000625.1:0-1534 GCA_964509655.1 uncultured Anaerolineales bacterium | reverse complement strand
CGGCCTGGAGGCG
The DNA here is from genome assembly GCA_964509655.1 of uncultured Anaerolineales bacterium. Classification (GTDB taxonomy): domain Bacteria; phylum Chloroflexota; class Anaerolineae; order B4-G1; family B4-G1; genus CAZANJ01. The sequence goes on along the minus strand of CAZDYW010000625.1, from coordinate 1,521 downwards.
ATGGATTGGTACAATAAACGAGGGAAAAGAAACCAGGTTTCTTTGGAGAAACCTGGTTTCTCCCCAATTCGGCGCGGCATCGGGATGGCCGTGATGGGCCACGGCAGCGGCATCGCGGGGCTGGATATGGCCGCGGCGACGATCCGCATGAACGACGATGGCTCCTTCCACCTGCTGATCGGCGCCACCGACATCGGCACCGGCTCCGACACCATCCTGGGCCAGATGGCGGCCGAGGTGCTGGGCGTGCCGCTGGAGGATATGATCGTCTACTCCTCCGACACTGACTTCACGCCCTTCGACAAGGGCGCCTACGCCTCCAGCACGACCTACATCAGCGGCGGGGCGGTGCGCAAGGCGGCGGAAAAGGCAGCCGACCAGATCAAGGCACACACCGCGACGATGCTGGGGCTGGATTCCACCGAGGGGCTGGAGCTACGCGACCGCAAAGTCTTCACGCCCGACGGTCGATCTCTCACGCTGGAGCAGGTGGCGCTGAGCAGCCTGCACCAGAAGGATCAGCACCACATCATCGCCAGCGCCTCGAACATCAGCTACGACAGCCCGCCGCCGTTCGGCGTGCAGTTCGTCGAGGTAACAGTCGATACCGAGACCGGTCAGGTCACGGCGGAGCGGGTGCTGATGGTGGCCGACGCCGGGCGGGTGATCAACCCCATCACCGCCTCCGGTCAGGTCGAGGGCGGTATCGTGCAGGGGCTGGGTTTCGCGCTCTGCGAGGAGATGGTCTACGACGAAGATGGGCAATTGCTCAACCCGCGCATTGGCCCCTACCACATCTACAAAGCGAACGAGATGCCAGAGATCGAGACCATCTTCGTGGAGACCGATGAGCCGACCGGGCCGTTCGGCGCCAAGTCCATCGCCGAGCTGCCCATCGACGGCATCGCGCCGGCCGTCGCCGACGCCATCCACGACGCGACTGGCGTCTGGCTGCGCGAGGTGCCCTTCACCCCGGAGCGAGTCTGGCGGGCGCTGCGGGTAAAAGATGCATGACTTGTGACGACAGGAGGTCAACATGTACAAGAAAATACTGGTTCCGTTGGACGGATCGAAACGCGCGGAGAAGATTTTGCCGCACGTGGAGGAAATCGCCCTGAGCTGCGGCGCCGAGATAATCCTCGTGCGGGTCATCGAGCCGGTGCCATACGTGGTGGGGCCTGAAGGCATCCCCGTGGGCTTGCACGAGCAGGAGCTTGAGCAGCGGACGCAACAGGCCGAGACTTACTTGACGGCCCAACAGGGCACATTTCGCGAGAAGGGCATCGAGGCCAAATTCGAGGTGCTCCACGGGCCGGTCGTGGAGTCGATCATCAACACCGCCGAGCGGGAAAATGCCGATCTGATCGCCATCGCCAGCCACGGTCGAAGCGGTCTCTCGCAGGTGTTCTATGGGAGCGTAGCGGCCGGCGTCCTGAATCGCGTCGAGCGGCCTTTGCTCCTCATCCGCTCCCGGGAGTAACGCAGAGGTGCAACGCACTTTCGGAAGTGCGTTGCACCTAA
>CAZDYW010000624.1:0-1541 GCA_964509655.1 uncultured Anaerolineales bacterium | reverse complement strand
GGCAGCAAGGTCAATCATCAAACAGCTCTGCTGACCAGCAGCACAGTGAAAAGCATCAGGAACCAATGGATCAGAAACGGATAAAGGAAGGATTGCGTGCGCCAGGCGACGTAACCGAAGGCGCTGCCCCCGAAGATGCAGCTTAGCGTCTCCAGCTCCGGTTTGCCAAGGTGGGCGATGGTGAAGGGCACGGCCTGGAGCAGGATGGCGTAAGGCCCGCAGACCGGGTAGAGGGCGAAGAGGAGGAAGCCGCGGAATAGAAACTCCCAGCCGAAGAGATCGACGCCGATGTCGAGCCACAGCGGGAGGGCGGTATCGGGCCTGTGCGCGTAGTAGCTCCGGAACTCACCGGTGCGGGCCAGGATTGACATCACCAAGGCCAGCCCGCCGCACCCGATCACTGTGAGCGCCAGCCCGGCCCTCCAGTCGCCCAGCCGGAAGCCGTACCGGTCGGGCGATTCGCGGAAGATGAGCAGAATGACGAGCAGGGGCACGCAGAGATAGAGCAGTAGTCGGTCGTAGGATTTATGGTCGAAGAAACGGTGATAATGCTCGATCACGAGCGTGAGCGTGGAGACGACCACGACGGTGAAAACGCGCCAGTCCACTCGCAGCGCGCCGAGTTCGTCGAAAAAGAGCTTGTCGAGATGGAGCCAGTTCATTCTGAAGATGCCTCAGCACTGCCGGACCACCAGCACCGGGCGGTCGGCGGATAACATGATCTGCTCGGAGAGGTCGTCCACCCACGTACTCTTGATTCCTGGGGTGATGTGAGCCCCGATCACCAGAATGTCGAAGCGTCCCTCGCGGGCCTCTGTGAGGACTTCCTCCACCACCAGGCCGTGGCGCACGACCGCGTGTGCTTTCACGTTTTCCTCTTTCAGGAGCGCCAGCATGCGGTCCATATGATCTCCTTCGCGAGAGTGAGCTTCGATCAGCTCTTTCGCCTCGGCCTCCAGGTCACGCGCTTGGGCGTCCCATTCCAGCGCCACCTGGGACATCACGTGGATCAGGGTCACGGATGCGCTCGTAGCCTGGGCCAGTCGGGCGGCGAAGCAGACGGTCGGCTCGCTGGTGGGGCCGGCGGCGGAGCAGACCAGGATGCGTGCGATGGGGCGCTGTCTGTATCCCTTGACCACCAGGATGGAGGCCGGGCCGTGCTCCACGATCTCACAGGCCCTGGAGCCCGCTAACAGACGCTTTAGGCCCCGTCGGCCCCGACTGCCGATGACGACCAGTCCATAGCCGATGGCCTCGGAGCGGTCGATCACTTCTTGGGTCACGGGGCCGTCTTTCCAGAGAATCGCGACGGGGATATCGGCGGCGCGGATCTCGTCGGCGGCGGCGTTGACGATGGGGGTGATGAGGGCCTCGCGTTTGACGTGTCTGGATACAGCGAGGATGTCCACCGTGTTAGCCAGCACCAGGGCGATCTGGGTTCCCATTTCCAAGCCCTCGTTGGCGTGTGTGGTGCCATCGCTGTAGAGTAGGATTTTCATTCTCTCCGTCATATTTTCCGGCGTACCTCCACTGTAAGGGTT
>CAZDYW010000623.1:0-1541 GCA_964509655.1 uncultured Anaerolineales bacterium | reverse complement strand
CCGCACTGCTTGACCCACAGGTCGGGCACGCCGATCTCCGCGCCCAGCCGCTCAGCCCAAAAGCAGTTGGTGTGGCCCTCGTACATCGAGACCACGCTTGCGTTGTTCACCAGCGGGAGCACCCACTCCTTCTTGCCCCAAACACCGCTGCCGTAGGGCCATTTGTTGGTGCGCGTGCGCTGATCGAAGAGCGCTTTCCATTCGTCGGCGCTGCGGTCCTTGAGTGCCTCCATATCATGCTCCACATCGAGCAGCCCGCCGCAATCTTCACAATGATAAATCACTTCGTCAATTGGATACCGATTTCCGCAGCCGCGGATACATTCGAGCCAGCAATTGTAGGACATCTTAAACCCCCCTGCGTCTACTTACCAACAACGTGCGTTTCCACCCGATGAATTGACCGATAGCCCTCTTCCCGCGCATCCTCTCTGGGGATCGAGGCCTCATCCGGCTTGTCCGACAGTCCAAAGAGCAGCGCTCCCCGCTCCTTCCAGCGCAGCGCTGCCTCGCGCACTTCCTGCGTGATCACGATCTCATCCGCCAGCAGTTCCTCGACCGAGGCCTCGTCGCCCAGGCAGCCCATCCGCTCCACGGTGGCATAAAACTCATTGTAGCGGAAGGCCTTGAACGGCGTCGGGTCGCCCGCCTGCACCAGCTCGTAGACTCGATTATGAATCTCGCGCAGTGATTCCGCCAGGTCGTCGGCGCGTCCATCCACCTCACCGATGAACTGCTCGAAGGAAGCCATTCGCCCATCGCGCACCCGCTCCGCCAGCGGCTCCAGTTGATACAGCCCGCTGCCCAAAATCAAACAGATGTAGGCCAGGTAGTCCTGATTGTCGGTGGTGAAGGGATGGTAATCGGTCTGGTTCAGTTCGTCGTAGGCGATCTGGAAGGCGTCGGGATCGAAGGCGTCGCCCAGCAGGTCCTCGACCGTGCGGCGCACCGCCTCCACGCGGGCCTGGTTGATGACGTGATCGTTGCGCCCGCGTGCGCCCAGCGCGGTCTTGTCGAGATCGACGATGATGGCCGTCCGCTCGTCGATGGGGAAATCCCGCTCGTGGCAGAACTGCTCGAAGCTCTGAAGATCGGCCCAGCGATTCGCCAGATAGAGCGTGCCATCCGCTTGCTCCGATATTTCCGGCTCAGCCGGATCGGCCTTCTCCGAGGCGATGAAGGCCAGCCCCGGCCACTCCCCGGCGCGGGCGATGTTGACGAAAGCGGTGCCGTCGTTCATGCGCGTGTCGCCGACGTAGATCAGCCGCTCGATCTCAAGGGCAGCATCCGGCGCATCCAGCTCTCGCGCTGCTTGCAACAATTGTACAATCACGCGAGCATAGGCCGGCTGGCTCTTGCGCGGCGTGACGCCTTCCGGCACGTCGGCCTGCTCCCGCACATCATCCAGCGCCGGCAGGCGCTCATCAAGCGGAACAAGATTGCGATAGACGACAAAGTCGCCCAGAAACTCGTGAACAGATGCACGACCGTAGATTTTCATTTTAACACTCCATTGGATAATGCGTAAAACGTATTGCGTA
>CAZDYW010000622.1:0-1548 GCA_964509655.1 uncultured Anaerolineales bacterium | reverse complement strand
AAACCTGAAACCTGAAACCCAAAACCTAAAACCCCACAACCGCCACTAACTCGCGCACGTCCGATACATCCTCGAAGTGGCGGAGCATCTCCACCAGCTCGTCGACGCAGCCCTCGTCGAGCACGTAGCCGGCCAGCCAGCGGAATTTCTCCTCCAGTCCCTCTTGATCCCAGGTCTCCTGCGGGAAATTGATCTCCCCCTCCACCGAGCCGGAATCCAGCACGCGCCCGTCGATGAGCTCGATCACCACACGGCTGAAATACTTGCCCCTGGGGTCTCCCAAACAAGCCAACCGGTAAAGCTCGTTCAGTTCCTCCGTATCCGTGACCTCGATCCGCTCCACCAGATTCCGGATGTCCTGCCGCTCGAAGGCGTGCGCCAGCATCTGATCCGGCCCCAGCTCGCCGTCGATGATGTAGGCCGCCAACGGCCAGGCCAGGTTGAACTGAGCCTCCTCCGTTGTGGTGGGCAGCTCGACTCCCAGGCATGCCGTCTCGTGGAAGGACTCGACGCGGATGTGGGCGATCTCCTCCGCCGTGAAGCCGTGCTCCTGCATCAACTGCTCGGCGCCCAGGATGGCGGCGTGATCCCAGGCGCAGCAGGCATACCGCTTCCAGGCCACCCCGTCCTCCACGATGTAGTGTTGCCCCACATCCGTCACCCAGTCCTGATACTCCTCCAGGCCAAAGAGGCTGGGGATGCCGGTGAAGCCATGCGCGGCCAGATCGGCGGCGAGAATGCCCGTCATAGCGCCCCAGCCGATGCCGTGCTTCACCATCGTCGGATAGTCGATGTCGCGCATCATCGGTAAGTTCGGCGCGTGATAATCCGCGATGCCCAGCGCGTGTTTGGTCTGCTCGACGCTGAATCCGCGCAAGTGGGCCGCGATCGCCGCGCAGGTCACCGCGCCCCAGGAGCCGCAGGCCTGATAGAAATTGTGCGTGGCGTGCCAGATGCGCCCGGCCCGACAAGCTACCTCATATCCGACCACCATGCCGGTCAGCAGATCGGCGCCGCTCATCCCGCCCGCCTCGGTCAGCGCCAGCGCAGCGGGGAAGATCAGTGCTCCCGGATGGCCCTTGGTGTAAAAGCCGCAGTCGTCGATGTCGAGCCCGTTGGCGGCGTAACCGTTGGCGAAAGCAGCGCCGCTCGTCGACGCCCGTCGCCCATCCAGCAAGATCGTGGCCTCATCGCCCGGCCAGGTCGTGGCGGCGAACTGGGCCGTGATGTTGCTGACCGGCGTCAACGTTCCGGCCAGCGTGGTGCCCAGCGTATCGAGCAGCGCGAGCCGTGCCACATCCTGCGCTGCCGTGGGCAATTGATCCCAGTTGACCTCGGTGATGAACTCCGCGATGACAGCGTTCCCATCTTTCATTTGTGACCTCCGTTTGTTGAGTTCCTTATCTTGAGCTTGCCCTTTATTCTCCCATAATTTCTTCGTTTGTCCACTGGAATTGTGGATTGCGTCGCTTCGCTTACTTGCAAGCAAAGAAAAAGCCACCGGCGGGCGATTTCGTCGGTGGCTTTTTGTCATCTTCCGTGGTGAGG
>CAZDYW010000621.1:0-1562 GCA_964509655.1 uncultured Anaerolineales bacterium | reverse complement strand
AGGAGGAAAATGTTAAGATTATTGAGTCGCCATTGGTGGGTGCTGGCGCTGCGTGGCCTTCTGGCCGTGATCTTCGGCGCGTTGGCCCTGATCTGGCCAGCTATAACGGTCAGCGCGCTGGTTATTCTATTCGGTATCTACGCCATCGTCGATGGGCTGTTATCCCTGTTCTCGGCGTTGACGAATCGTAACCGCCCAGGCTGGCTATTGTTGCTGATCGGGTCAATCGCGGGGATGGCCGTAGGAATCTTGACCTTTATCTGGCCGGAGGTCACGGCGCTGATGCTCCTTTACTTGATCGCAGCTTGGGCACTCGTGACCGGTGTTCTTGAGCTTGTCGCGGCATTCCAGTTGCGGCGTGAGCTTGAGGGCGAGTGGGCGTTGGCGCTCGCCGGGGCCACTTCGATAATTCTCGGCTTGCTGTTAGCGCTACGGCCCAGCAGTGGCCTGATAGCCGTGGCCTGGTTTGTGGGCGTGTATGCCATACTCTTCGGCATATTACTGATCATACTCGGTTTCCGGCTGCGGGGCTTGCACAAGAAACTGAGCTGACCGAGAGCACGAGACAAGCCGGATTTGTCGTCAGGCAAAAGCCGTATACAGCGACGAATAAACACTTAGAAGGAGGTCTCCCAAAATGACAGAAAGAACAAAACTCGACGACTTGAACATCAGCCTGGGCAAGCGGACGCGATTGCACCGTATGCTCTATGAGCACGGCCCAGGCAATGGCACGCTTCTACTCCTGCCGATTGACCACGGCGTGGAGCACGGGCCGGTCGATTTCTTCCCCAACCCGCCGAGCGGCGACCCGGATTATCAATGTCGGCTGGCCAGGGAGGGGGGCTATTCGGGTATCGCGCTCCACATCGGCCTGGCGGAGAAGTATATGCACGATTACGCCGGCGACGTTCCGCTGATCCTCAAGATCAACGGGCGCCCCCACATTCCTCCCAACGACCGCCCCCTCTCGGCCCAGAACGCCCTGGTCGAGGACGCTGTAAGATTGGGTGCCGACGCCGTAGGATACACGCTCTACGTCGGCTCGCCGCGACAGAGCGAGGACTTCGCCCAATTGATGCGAGTTCGCGCCCGATGTGAGCAGTACGGTATGCCGCTGGTCGTCTGGAGCTATCCCAGAGGCGAGGCGATCAAGATGAAGGGCGGCCGCGATAGCATTTACGCCGTGGATTACGCCGCGCGGCTGGCGGAAGAGCTCGGCGCGGACGTGGTCAAGCTGAACGTACCCGATTTCAGGAGCCCGCGCAACGAGGACAGCCCGGAGCCTTACCGCGAGCTTTACGAGGAATGGAAGGATCTGGACGATGAAGAGGCTTATCGGCGGGCGGTGAAAAAAGTGACTGCCTCGGCGGGTAAGACCCTGGTACTCTTCTCCGGCGGCAGCAAGGTGAGCGACGAGGACCTCCTGAAGAAAGCCCGTATCTGCATAGAGAGCGGAGCCACCGGCTTGATCTTCGGGCGCAACATGTGGCAGCGTCCCTTCGAGGATGGTCTGGAGATCACCTCATCAGTGAAGAAAGTTCTGCTCGCTGCTTGATTCA
>CAZDYW010000620.1:0-1580 GCA_964509655.1 uncultured Anaerolineales bacterium | reverse complement strand
GGCAGCCCTTTGAAATCTCACGTGGCCCGCTCACTGCCTGATCGCGTGATTTAAGCTCGCGGCGGGTGACACACTCGCTGCCTACCTTTCGCTTTGTGGCCGAACTCATTCTACCATCATGCCGCAGTTGAGGCAACCGCTTTTCCCCTCAGCTTTCCCTCAGCCACTCCCACACCAGATCCTCGATGCGCGCCATAGACGTTCTAGCGGCGTCAAACCAGCGAATATTGGGGTCATCAAGGCTGAACCAATTGTACTGATGGCGGATGAAGTTGCGTGTGGAGCGTTTGATCTCTTCGATTACCTCATCCAGCGTCGCTTCCCCGGCGAAGTAGGGCTTGAACTGAACATATCCCAGGGCCGACAGCGCCGGAAGCTCCCAGTCATATCCCGCCTCCAACAAATCGCGGACCTCATCCACCAGCCCGGACTCAAGCATCATTTCCAGGCGTCTGTCGGCGCGGGCATAGAGCGCCTCCCGCTCCCGCGTCAGCCCGATCTGGAGGATGCGGTAGGGCGGCGGCTGCTTGCCCTGCTGCGCGGAGATGGGCCGCCCGCTGACCAGGCAGACCTCCAGCGCACGCACGACGCGCCGCACATTGTGGGGATGGATGCTCTCAGCGGCCTCGGGATCCAGCTCCTTCAGCCAATCGTGGAGTGCGTAACAGCTCTCCCGCTCGGCGTGGGCCTCCAACTCGGCCCGCAGATCGGGATGCGGCGGCACGCGCGGGATGCGCCAGCCCTCGACCACGGCCTGCACATACTGACCGGTGCCGCCCACCAGCAGCGGCAGCTTGCCCCGCCCGTGGATCTCGTCGATGGCGGCGTAGGCCATATCTTGATACTCGGCCAGCCCGACCGTCTCGTCGGGCGCGGCCACGTCGATCAGGTGGTGCGGCACGAGGGCGCGCTCCTCCGGCGTCGGCTTGGCTGTGCCGACGTCCATCCCTCGGTAAAGCAGGCGCGAATCGGCGGAGACGATCTCGCCGTCCAGCGCCTCGGCCAGATGGAGCGAGAGCGCCGTTTTGCCCACCGCTGTCGGCCCCAAGATGACCAATAGCGAATGGCGAATGGAGAATGTAGAATGGAGACTCTTTTCTTGCCCCTCGCTTCTTTCACCAGATGTGTTCATAGACCTCAATCCTTAACAGGTGTTCTGCTTCGTCCATCTCCACCGCCACCACGCCGATGCGCCAGTCCACCTCGTAGACGTTCAGATCGTGTTCGGCCAGGTAGAGGCGCGCCACGTTGATCATGCGCTGCCGCTTGGCCGGCGTGATCGATTCCTCCGGGGTGCCGAAGGCCCGACCGCGCCGCGTGCGCACCTCGAAGAAGCTCCAGGCGCCGTCACGGCGGGCCACCACATCCACCTCGCCGATCTGAGCATACCAGTTGCGCTCCACGATCTCATAGCCGCGCCGCGACAGCTCATCGGCGGCCAATTCCTCGCCGCGCTGTCCTAGCTTAACTCGCCCTTTGCCCACAACACATCTCTCCTATCACGCTTTGCGTGTATCTTCTCAATATGATTTTTGACCATCAAAATCGGTAATAGCATCCCTCACCCGCTCCCGCTGGAT
>CAZDYW010000619.1:0-1581 GCA_964509655.1 uncultured Anaerolineales bacterium | reverse complement strand
AACCTCAACCTCATCCTTAACCCTAATCACCGGCCTTTCCGCGAGCGGCTTGCCGCCCGGCTCGACGACGGGCAAGCGCGTGGCCGGGTCGCCGATGATGGCATAGGCGCGGGCGTCGTTATTGGCCGTCCAAAGCTCGGCCAGCTTCAAGTCGTCCCGCTTACTGCTGAATTTAGCGTCCTCCACCTGTTGACTCAACTCGGTGGAGAGCTCGGCGTAGCGTGCGTCGAAGAACTCAAGAGCCGAGCCCACGGGGTGACCTTCCATCAGCCGCTTGAGCGTGCCTTCGAAAACGGCCAACTGCTTTCCAGCCCGCCCCCAGGTGAACGAGTAGCCCCAGGCGCGTTCAATGTGACCCACCACAGCCAGAGCGCCGCCCTTGGGATGCCCCAGCATGCGCTGCGGCAGATGGGCCACGAAGGCGTGGGGCGCGATAGCCTCTCGCGTGTCGCGGAAAGTGCGATGGGCGAAATCATCCAGCCGGGGCGTGCCCGCGCCGTAACAAGCGAAGAAAAAGGCCATCATTCCCAAAAGCCGGGCGTCACTGCCCACGTCGTCGGCCGAGAAGTAGAAGCGTTCGGGTATCGGTTCGTTCCACTCCTCAGGGCCGGGCCATTCCTGGCAGAGCAACGCGCCCTGGTGGGGCAACTGGCGCGGATCGCCGTGGGGGAAACCCATCCCGTGGCTGGAACTAAACAACAGCGCCGGCGTCTCGGCGCCGCCCACCAGCCCCCCAAGGCGGGCCTTGGTGGCCTGATCGGCCAGCCACATTTGCACATCCCAATCGGGCTGATCGGCGACGACACTCTCCACCAGCGGCTCGATCAACTCTGTGGTGCTGAGCTGAGTGGCGCGGTCGTCCGGATTGCGCACGCCGAAGAATGCGGCCTGGCGACTGAGCGGCACTTGACCGCTTTCGGCTTCCACCACGCTGCGGGCATACTGAGCGTACTCCTCCAGCGTGTCGAAGTGAATGCGCCCCACGGCATATTGCACGTCCAGCTGGTACTGGAAGCGATAGGGAATCTGCTCCGGATCGCCCACAATGAGCAAATAATAGGGCACTTTCTCCGGATCGGCGGGGCCGGGGCCGACACCGTGTCGCTCCAGAAAATCCAGTTTCGATTCGCCCGGCCGATAGGCGTCCCCGCCGGTGAACTCCCGGTAATAATGCTCTTTCTCCCTCCCCGCCTGTTCGCGGCGGTGGTCGAGCAGTTCGCTCAGCGCCTCCTTGATCGCGTCGACGCGCTCGTCCTCATAGGCGAAGATGATGCCCCAGCCGGTCTGCTCCAGCTTCTTGGGATCGATGCCCTCCTTGGGCCCCTTCTGGATCGCCTTGACGCGCCAGCTCCAGCCCTCCAGCTCCTTGAGGTGCTCCTCATCCAACTTTTCGCCCATAGCGAGGGCGGCTACATCCTCCGCCCTCATCGGCGGCAGTTCGTAGTTGCCCGTGGCGCCATTGACTCCATTGAAAAACAGTCGTTCACTCATTCTCTTTCTCCTAAAATACTGATGCGTTCCTCGGTGGTCAATTCGCGCGGCGCATATTGACGGGCCAGCTCAAGCACATCCTCGAAGCGG
>CAZDYW010000618.1:0-1596 GCA_964509655.1 uncultured Anaerolineales bacterium | reverse complement strand
TTGTGGTTGCCCCCTTTGTGTGTATGGTAGACTATTGCTCGCGGCGGATTGCCAAATCCGGCGCTTCGAGGCATCCTCCCGCGTCAGCAGTTCCTCCAAGGCTTGCTCAAGCACGGCGGAGGGAAATGAGCCGCACAGCACATTGAACCGCTTCCCCTCGCTATCCAAGAGCAGCAGCGTGGGCGTGCCGACGACACCGTGCTCCTTCGCCAAAGCCCTGCCATCTCGCTGATCGAGGCTGACGTAGATCACGCGGATTTCTCCTCGGTACTTGCGCCGGAGCCCATCGACGATGGGCGTCATCTCCTTGCAGTAAGCTCAAGCGTCCGAGCGGAAATAGATCAGCGTCGGGCCATCGGATGGGGCGGCGAAACAGAGGGAATAAGTCAGATAGGCCAAGGCCGCCAGTGCGATCAGCCCCAGCATGACGATCAAGGCTCGTTTGCCTTTCACCGGCTAATCCCCCAACACGTTCTCAATGGATTGCCTCATCACCTCGCGTTCCTGCTCGCCCATCAAACGCCGCACTTCCTCGTTGTCCTCGCTGAAGATGAGGAAAGTGGGCTGACCGATGACTCCATGAGCGCGGGCACGATTCTTCCCCTGCGCCGTGTCGACGTTGACGCGCACAATCTTGAAATCGCCGCCATACTCCTTCTCCATCTCCCCCACGATGGGCTTCATCTTCTGACAAATCGGACAATCCGGCGAATAAAAGAAGAGCATCCCTGGCCCGCCCTCGAAGCTGGCCTCATCCGAACCGCCCTGGGAGCAGGCTGTCACAAACGTGATAAACAGAAGCGCTGCACTTACAGCAATTAAGGTTCTTTTTGCTTTCATCGTTTTCCTTCCCGCTGAATCGCTCACTCGTTGATCTCTTCCAGCGCATCAAACAAAACTTCATTGTCAGGCAGTTCATTGAAGCCGTAGATGTGCTTGAAGCGCACAAGACCCTCTTTGTCCACGATGAAAGTGGCGCGTTCGGTGAATCCCTGCTCGCGCAGGATACCGTATTTCTGCGCAACCTCCCCGTGGGGCCAGAAGTCGCTCAGCAGCAGCATCCGCTCCACGCCCAACGATTCGGCCCAAGCCGCATTGGTGGCCGTCCCATCCACGCTAATACCCAGCACCTGGGTATCTTCCGCCTCGAAACGCTCCAGATCGGCGTCCAAGGCGGGCACCTCCTGCCCTCAGACGGGCGTCCAGGCGGCAGGGTAGAAGGCGAGGACGACGTTGCTGTCCCCGCGAAAATCGCTCAGCCGGACGTAGCCGCCGGTGTGATCGGGCAAGCGGAAATCAGGGGCTGCGTCGCCGACCTCCAGACGGGCGTTGTGAACCTCGCCGGCCTTGGAAAATCCAAACAGCCTCGCGCCGCCGAAACCCAACACCACGCCGAGCGCCAAGGCTACGACCAAGAGAATATACGCCGTCAATCTTTTCATCCGTCCCTCCCTAACCTGGACGAGCCAGAGCAAAGACTCTTTGGAATTTCGCGTGGCCCGCTTCGTAGCGGGCGGGACTCCGTGCCCGCGTGCATTTTGTACGGGCGACCACGGAGGGATCGCCCCTACGTGTACATCACCACGCGAAGTCCTA
>CAZDYW010000617.1:0-1604 GCA_964509655.1 uncultured Anaerolineales bacterium | reverse complement strand
CACAAAAGCCTCTCCCAACTCTCCCAGGGCTTGCACAGCCAAAGACGCGATCTCGGCGTCGCTATCCCCTGCTGCCCATAGCAACGGCTCAATCGCTCGCTCGTTGTTAATCTGCACCAAAGCCGCTAGCGCCCGCAGCCGATCCGCTAGGCGATCAGAGTGCAGAACATACACAGAACGCTCCTCCACCAGAGTCTGCGTCTCCTGGCTGACCTCACGCCCCTCCCCCACGCACCACAGCGCCAGCCACGGATTCCGCTGCGAGATTTCCCGTGCCAGGCGGTCAGTATCGTCCACCAATCCCGCTAACTGGACGAACGTCTCCATCCACCAGTCCTCGGCCGCCAGCGCTGTCAAGTCATCTTGCTCGCTCCGCAACAATCCCCGAACACTGCGCCTCAACCGAGCCCAGCGGCTCAAGGCCCACTCGCGCTCGGCTATATCCCTCAGCGCCCGCGCTGCGAAATGCTCCTGCACCGTCTGGTGCGGGGCAAACCAGACCTCTCTTCTCCCCGCCAGCAGCCCGTGCCGACTACAAGACCCGATGATCTCCTCGGCCTCAGCCAAGTCATCTTCCAATCCCCGGGCTACGACCCGCATGGCCTCCTCGCGGGGGCAGGCCAAGCGCTGCCCTTGCCCCAGATAATAGGCCAGGTCGGCCAATGCACGCTGCTTCAGCCGCTCTGGAATCTCGGCGTCCATCCGGCGATCAGTATCACGGCGCAACATACGCGAGACGAAGCGAGCATAGAGTTCACCACGATTACCGGGGATTGACTCACCGGCTACCCCTGCCTCCTTGATCAGCCACAGAATCAAGGGGGTACAGGCCGTCTCTCGCAACCGCTTGTCCAATTGGGCATAGAGGGCCTGGCCCTTCCTCGCGCCCAGGTGATCGACCAAGTAATCCCGCGCTTGTTCGTCGCCGATGGGCTGCACCACCAACGCTCGGCCCACATCTTCCCGCAGCCGGCGCCAAAGCTCATCCTGCGGCCTGCTGGTGAGCGCCACCGGATGGTGCGGGTAGGACTTAGCCCAACGCTCCAACTCGCCCACCAGCGCATCGCGATAGTCCGGTTGTACCTCGTTCAGACCATCGAAGAGGAAGAAGCAACGGGCCTTTCCTTCCTTGAGGAAAGCGGCCAAAGCCCGCTTATCGTCCAAGCGCAGTAAGCCTGTCTCCTGCAAGTAGGCGCGTATCCACTCCGCCAGCGGCGCGCCGTCGTAGCGGAAGAGCCGTATCAGCACCGGCACCAGCGGCTCCGATACCCCACACAGCTCCCAGGCAAGGCGTTCTAACGAGACAGTCTTGCCCGATCCCGGTCCACCGAGCACCAAGAGCCGATCAGCGGTACGCAGCGCTTGCAGGAGTTCCTCACGCGGGCCGAGATGGCCAGTTCGGTAGGGCGAGGCCTCAATGGGCAACGAGGCAACCTCTTCCTGGATGTAGACTGCCATCCCGCCCCAGCGTTCACAGGCGTTGGCCTGGAGCCGATTCCTCAGTGCGGCTCGATGTGCGGCGATGGCTTCGGACGAGGGGATGCTGACCTTGGTGCCCTGGTAGTTGACGACGATCACATCGCCATGCACGTCGCGGCCCACGG
>CAZDYW010000616.1:0-1606 GCA_964509655.1 uncultured Anaerolineales bacterium | reverse complement strand
TCCCTACGTAAAAGCGGCCCTCCACTGCCCGCAGCAGGGCACGGAAGGCCGGCAGGTCGCGCAAATGGCGCCAGAGTAGGTCATCCACGAGCCTTAATCCCCCGCTCAAAGCTCACGGAAGAGCCTCTGAGCCTCTCGCTCAAAAAATCGTCTCACATCAGGCCACGAAACCGGCTTGAGCATCTCCGGCATTGGGTCGGCCTCGGCATCCACAAAATACGTCAGACTTTTCAGGAGATGGACCAGACTATATTCTACCTCTTCGTATTTGCGCTTTACAAGCTTGAGCATTTTCTCCAGGGGAGTGAACTCCTGGCACATAAAATATAGATCAAGAAAGTCCCGCTTCTTGCCCCGGGTAGCGATGGCATCCAGCTTCATCGCAGCCAAATCCTCAAGCGCCGCTATCTGAACCTTGCCAAATCTCGCTGGTGAAGCCAGCAGACGATAGGGATAGATGAAGAAGCTCACGCGAACACCGTTGAGAGTGCCAAGGAAAGTCCCTTTATCCTCCAAGTCCACCAACAGTTGCCCCAGTGGCCCCAGAAAGCGTCGGGGAGCATCCCGATCAAACGGCTCAAGCGAAAAGAAATCCAGATCATAAGAAAGTCGATGACCGAGATGCAGGGCAACCGCCGTTCCACCTGCCAGGTAGAACTGTTCTACCAGCGGCGTCTGGCCTACCAACTCCAGACTTTTCTGTACTTCTCCTGAAATGCACTCGACATACATCTTACTTCCTCACGTGGCACGTCCAATATAGTCAACCAGAAGTTGGCGCTCTTACGGGAAAGGGATCGGCTTGTTTTCAGCACTTCCACGATTTCCTCACGGGAAAAGTATCGTTCCATCCAACGCACCGAAGATAGATCTCCATATTCCAGCAGTCGCTCGATGACATAACGCGAGTATCTGTCAATATCCAAGTTGGTCGGATCAATGTCCCAGAAGCAGCGATAGGCACAAGTTGGCAATCGCCCCTCACGGTCATCCCCATCTTTCTGTCTACCCGTCATCCCGCTTCCTCCAAAAGCCGCTCAAAAAGCGCCTCGTATCCCTCAGCAGTGCGCTCGGTGGACCAGCGGGCCGTTATCTCCTCGCGGGGCCGCACGTAGTCGCTCCGATTGTCCACTACACAAAGAATGGCCTCCGCCAGAGCCTCGGGGTCGCCGATGGGCGCGATCTTGCCCATCCCGCTTTGGAGCACCGGCTGACGCACGCCGGGCAGGTCGCTGGCAATCGATGGCGTGCCGCATAGCATCGCTTCCACCTGTACCAGCCCAAACGACTCGGTCGAGTTGAGACTGGGCACCACGATCACGTCCAGGTTGGGATAGAAGGCGGCCATCTGCAAGGGGCGCAAGACGCCCAGGAAATCCCACTGATCCTCATACTTATGGAACAGGGGCGCCAGCCGCTGCGCGTAGGCCTCCTCGCCCATCACATCGCGATACTGTCCGGCAAAGAGAACGCGGGCGTGCGGATATTTCTCCAGGATGTGCGGAAGCGCTTGCAGCAGCACGCCGACGCCTTTCTCGGCCGCCAGCCGCGCCGCCATGCCGATCACGGGCCAGCTCTCATCGAGACGGTGCATCTTGTGAAAGGC
>CAZDYW010000615.1:0-1609 GCA_964509655.1 uncultured Anaerolineales bacterium | reverse complement strand
AGTGGCTAAGATTAACGTAGGCATAGCTTCATTAGCTTCATAACCGGTCCAACGACATCCATAACAACGGGCGCGAAGGGATGGAGCACGTGCTGGGAGAGATCGAGGCCGTTCCCCAGCAGACCGGCGTAGACGAGTTTTTGCCAGCTTATGGCCTTCTCTCCACAGTGGGTGTCTCTATTGCCGCTTATCATTCCGTTACTTTCTCGGATGTAATTCCACGCACGAAGAGCCCAAATGGCACAAAGACGATCGAGCCCATCATGGATATCGCCACGAAATCCGCCACGGGGAAGGGCGTGGCGGTCAGGACGGGCTGCAGGGCGAAATAGACGAGCAGCCCGACGAACAACATGCTGGCCTGGAAGAGCAGCCCCGCGCCGGTCACGTAGCCTAGGGGCTCGCGCCGCCAGAGCAGTACCCCGCCGATGATCCACGCTACACTGATGATGAAGTCGGAGACCTGGAGTGCCAGTTCCGACTCGCCGATGGGCGTCTGAGTGATGATCCCCTTGGCGATGGTGCCGATGGCGAGCAGGGCAAAGGTGATACCTGAGACGGTCAGGACGCTGCCGGCGATTCTCTCCGGTACGTTGCCGCTGAGCCGCTGTTGAACTGCTTTCCCGTCGATGCTGGCGACGAGGCCGGTCATCGTGTACGCGCTCAGCGCGAGCAGCAGGAGCGAGAGCAGAAATCCCCAGTTGAGCGGCATGGCGAAGGCGTAAACGATGTAGTGGTAGAGCACATATAAGAGCGCGCCGGGCCAGAAGAGCAGCCCCAGCAGCTTGCCGCGCCGCGCGAACCAGATCGAGCCGAGCAAGATAGGCAGTCCGATGAAGAGGTTGACCACGTCCGTCGCCATAAAGGAATGTTGCAGTTCCTGCGTGGGGTAGAGCCGGTCTGGGTAGAGCAGGCCGGCGACGGATGCGGCGATCAACAGGAGGGTGATGACGAGCGAGGAGATGTAGGCTGCCGTCAATTTGCACGTGACCGGCAAGCTGGTGGTTGGATATTCTTTTTTGGAAGCTTTCATATCAGTATTCCTTTGATTCCCTTACTGCGCCTTGTTTCGTTCCAACATAGGTATGAGCAGCGCCACTAAGGGGATCACCAACAGTGGGATGTGCATCACGGCCATCCAGCGCGTGTCGGGGCTGAACCAGTGGGTCAGGTTGAAGAGCCCGTAGAGCATGCCGTTGAAGGCCGTCACCCGGAAGGCGAAGCGATCCACTTGTGGGTAGGACAGTATCAGCAGGAAGAGGAAGACCGGCGTCACGAAGCAATAGGCCAGCCCGTAATCGGGTGAGGTCAGCAAGAGCAGAGGATTGAAGTTGGGAACGACCCGGTTGCCCTCCAGCGCGATGGGCGACCAGAAGACCAGAAGCGCTAGCGGGAGCAGGCCCCAACGCCAACGCGGAATCCCCTCGAATGAGGCGTGGAGTTTATCTTGCCAAGCCACCCACAGCCAGAGCAGCCCGATGAGCGTCGTGGCGATGAGAGCGCTGATCATCACAGCAAAGCCGTAGGTCTCGGTCGTCGCTATGTTCTGGAGGAAAGCGATGAGGAGGTAGTTGATGCCAAAGTAGGCCGCGATTGCCCGCCCGCCGAT
>CAZDYW010000614.1:0-1613 GCA_964509655.1 uncultured Anaerolineales bacterium | reverse complement strand
CCCACTCCAAACCGGGCTACTCTGGATATTAAAGCCGCGAGCACAATAAACGAGAGAGGTATCATCTAAATATTGACAGGAAGCAATGCCGTGCTATACTTTAACCCTGTTCCAACACTTTACCGCTGATAATTAAAAGAGGCTGACTTTACATGACCATCAAAATTGTGACTGACAGCACCTGCGACCTGCCGGAAGAAGTCATCGCCGAGCACGACATAACCATCGTACCTCTGTACATCAATATGGACGGAGAAAGCTATCTGGATGGCGTTGAGATCTCGCGGCAGGAGTTCTACGAACGCTTGCCGAATTGCCAGGATGTGCCGACGACCTCAGCGCCCGGGCCTGGGCGTGTCACCAAGGTCTATGAGCGCCTGGCCGAGGATGGCACCACCGAGATCATCTCCATCCACATCTCCGCTACGTTGAGCAATATGGTCAACGTCGCACGCATAGCGGCGGACGCGGTGAAGGGCATCATCCCCGTGACTGTGTTCGATTCCTCGCAGATCACTTTGGGAACTGGGCTTCTGGTACAAGCTGCGGCCGAGGCGGTCAGAGCCGGTAGCTCAGTGGCCCAAACAGTGACCGCGTTGGAGGAACGAGCGCGACGCACCTACACCTTCGCCGCCCTCGACACCTTGGAATTCCTGCGCCGCAGTGGGCGCGTCGGCTGGCTTCAGGCCGGCTTGGGCGCCCTGCTCAAGATAAAACCGTTGCTAAAGATGCACCAAGGAGAGGCCACGACGGAAAAAGTGCGCACGACACGGGGGGCTTTCAACAGATTGAGCGATCTGGCAAGTGAGCTTGCTCCTCTGGAACAGTTGGCCCTGGTTCATGCTCACGCTCAGGAAAAAGTGGAGACATTGCGACAGCACATCGAGCACCTGTTGCCCGAAAATGAGCTTATGCCGGAACAAGATCCGTTGATCGGAGAGGTGACACCCGTCATCGGCACTCACGTTGGCCCCAATGCCGTGGGGCTAATCTGTGTGAAAGCTCCCGTGACGTAGAGGAGGGAGTTTTTTTGACTCCCCTGATCGTCGGGTTAATTGCAGACACACACATCCCCTACCGCATGAAGCGCCTGCCCAACGAGCTGTTCGAAGCGCTGGCAAGCGTGGATATTATACTGCATGCCGGCGATGTGGATGACCCTGAAGCTCTGGAACCTCTGCGGCGGGTAGCACCGGTCCACGCGGTGCGCGGTAACTTCCACCTGATGGATTTCTCCGATGGGGGCGCATCCCTGCCAGCAGTGCTCAAACTCCACCTGGCTGAGCGGAGTGTCGTGCTCACGCACGGGCACTGGCCTGGATTGTTAGGCTTTGGGCTCAAGTGGTGGGACCTGGCCGTGCGCCTCTCGGGCCGGGGCGACCAGGGTCTCCTAAACGAACTTATGGCCCGCCGCCTGGCTCGCCTTTACCCCGATGCCGACGTGATCGCCTTCGGCCACTCACACCGGCCATACCTGGAATGGAAGAAGCGCACCCTGTTGATCAACCCCGGCGCGGTCTGTCCCACGCGCGGAAGGCGCCCGACCATAGCGCGGCTGGAATTGGGACAAGGCAAGCCACGGGCGATTTTCATACCGCTACACAGCACGCTAA
>CAZDYW010000613.1:0-1622 GCA_964509655.1 uncultured Anaerolineales bacterium | reverse complement strand
CTGGTCATCGCCCGCACGGGCTATACCGGCGAGGAGTGGGGCTACGAGATTCTGGTACACCCCGATCAAATCGAGGAGCTGTGGTGGGCCATTCTGGAGGCCGGCGAGGAGTTCGGCGTGAAGCCGGCCGGGCTGGCCTGCCGTGACTCGACGCGCATCGAGGCCGGGCTGCCCCTCTACGGTCACGAACTGGCCGGGCCGTTCGACATCACACCCATCGAGGCGGGCTTCCCCGGTTACGTCAAATATCATAAGCCCTTCTTCATCGGGCGGGACGCTTTGCTGGCGCAGGAGGCGGACCGTAAGCGGGAGCTGATCCGCTTCCGCGTCGACGATAAGGGCGTGCGCCCGCCCCATCTGGGCGATCCGGTGGTCAATCGGAAGGGGAAGCACATCGGCGAGGTCACCAGTTGCTCCATCGACGCCGAGGGGAATCTGATGGGACTGGCGCTCGTCCAGAAGCGCTACAACGAGCCCGAGACGCCCATCGCCATCTTCCCGCTGCACGGCAAATCGCTGGAGGAGGCCTTGCTGCGCCGTGGGCGCGTCTCCCTGCCCATCGCGGCGACGATCCTGACACGCTTCCCGGAGCCGGAGGAGCCGAAGCCGGTCTGGATGTCGGAAGGGGATTAGGTCTGGTGTTGGAAGAAGGTTAAGGGCCGCAAAGATAACTAACTGGATTTAGATTCTAGGTTCGAGGCTGCGGGTGGAAATCCGCGGCCTCGAATTTTAGCTTAAGGAGGCTAGAAAATCATGTCTATCGGAATCGCAGTTGCTGTGCCTGATGGCATCGCCTTGGCCGCCGATACCCAGACCGGTTGGCACAGGACGATCAAAGAGGTGAGAGTAAAGGGCGTCGCCGGGCCGGTGGAGTTGGAGAAGCCGATTCGACAACCTGTCGGATGGTCTCCGGGGGCGAAGAAACTGTTCCCGTTTGAATATGGTGAGCACAGAGGGGCCGTACTCACGGCTGGAATTTCGTCAATCGGCAAGCGCACTGCAAGGGCGGTCTTCAAGAAGCTCGAACGGACCTGCCCTGCCACCGATGACGTCCAGGATGTGATCGCATTCCTCGTCGATGGTCTCAAGGCGGAGATGTCAGAATGGCTCCAGACGGATGATTTGTCGAAAGCGCCCATCTCGGTTCTCGAGTTCGTCTTTGTCACTTTTGAGAACAAGGACATCACGAGGCCGCTCATATCGAGCAACCTGGTCTTTTCTGGCACTATGAGCATCAATGGTGCTCCTGACCCCAGTGGGCATTATCGCCGCTGGCACAATCTCCCCAATCGGTACGCCGCCTGCTGGATCGGAAGGACGGAGTTTATCGCCCACCTGGTCAATCACAAGAATCCCAAGCTGCCCCGCATCTCCGGTCAATATCACCTGATGACATTGGTTGACGCCGTGAATTATGCAAAGTTTTTGGCCGATTTCACATGCGACTTCCAGGATTTCGCGGTCACAATGCCGGATTGCGGCAAGCCGGTAGTTTCAGCGGTGCTCACCCCGGACAAATTCCAGTACGTACACAACCCACCCGCCTTTTAGCGCACAGCCCTGAAATCGCTGTTGCTTCTGAACCTCCCGCTGGGCAATGCCCTTGGGAGGTTTTTAATTCG
>CAZDYW010000612.1:0-1639 GCA_964509655.1 uncultured Anaerolineales bacterium | reverse complement strand
GATCTGCTAGGCACCGTCACAGTAGAGACACCCGATCCGGCGATGGACCTGTTGCTCAACCGCTGGCTGCTCTACCAAGCGCTCGCCTGCCGCGTGTGGGGACGCTCGGCGCTCTACCAATCGAGCGGCGCATTCGGGTTCCGCGATCAGTTGCAGGACTCGATGGCGCTGCTGCACGAGGCGCCGGAGGTTGTACGTGAACACATCCTGCGGGCCGCGTGTCATCAGTTCGAGGAGGGGGACGTGTTGCACTGGTGGCATCCGATGTCAACCAGACAAGGACCTGTCCTGAGTGAAGTCGAAGGGAGCTGTTCCAAGCGCAGCCGTGGGGTGCGCACGCGCATCAGCGACGACCTGCTGTGGCTGCCCTACGTCGTCTCCCGGTACGTGGAGGCCACGGGCGACGCGGCGATCCTGGGGGAGAAAGTTCCCTTCCGCAAGGGCAAGCCGCTGAGCGCGGATGAGGAGGAGCGATACGCCCATTATGAACTCGCCGACGGGGAAGCCGCCGCGCTTCCTACGCTCTACGAGCACTGCCGCCGGGCGCTGGAGAAGGGCTCGACGAAAGGAGCACACGGGCTGCCCCTGATCGGCGCCGGTGACTGGAATGATGGCCTGAATCGCGTGGGCCTTGAGGGAAAGGGCGAGAGTGTATGGCTGGGCTGGTTCCTCTATGCCACGCTGACCCGCTTCGCGCCACTTTGCGAGCGCATGGGCGATGGAGAACAGGCCACAGATTACCTTCGGCAAGCGCAGGAGCTACGAGATGCGCTGGAGGAGAACGGATGGGACGGGGATTGGTATCTCCGCGCCTACTACGACGACGGCGCGAAGCTGGGCTCCTCGGAGAGCGAGGAAGGCCAGATCATGTCGTTAGCCCAATCCTGGGCCGTGCTCTCCGGCGCCGGGGACGAGGAGCGGGCGGCGCGGGCGATGGAAGCGCTCGCCGAGCGGCTGATCCGCCCCGAAGATGGTCTGATCTTGCTCTTCGCGCCGCCCTTTGACAAAACCCCGCGCGATCCAGGCTATATCAAGGGCTATCCGCCGGGCATCCGAGAGAACGGCGGGCAATACACCCACGCCGCGCTGTGGGCAGTCTGGGCCTACGCCAAGTTGGGACAAGGAGATCGGGCGGGCGAACTCTTCCGGCTGCTCAATCCGATCTATCACAGCGACACGGCGGAGAAGGCCGAGCGTTACCGCGTGGAGCCCTACGTGGTGGCGGCCGATGTCTACAGCACGGAGCAACACCTGGGGCGTGGCGGATGGACCTGGTACACGGGCTCATCGGGCTGGATGTATCGCCTGGGGTTGGAGGCCATCCTGGGGCTGCAAAAAGAGGGGGATGTGCTGCGGATCGATCCTTGCATTCCCCGTGACTGGCCGGGCTACGTGATCACCTATCGTCACGGTGAGAGCCTTTATCGCATCCAGGTGGAGAATCCCGAAGGGGTCAATCGCGGCGTGGAACGGGTGACTTTGGACGGTGCGGATAGGACTACAAAGGAAATCCCGCTGATCGATGATGGCGAGGAGCACCAGGCACGGGTAGTGATGGGATGATAAAAGGCGCTTTTAGCTCGAAGTAGACGCCGATCATCGTCATCAGGAATGCCAAAGAACTGGCCACCGTAACCGA
>CAZDYW010000611.1:0-1642 GCA_964509655.1 uncultured Anaerolineales bacterium | reverse complement strand
AGCAAGCCAAAATTTGCCTGCTTTTGGTCTGGATCTGGCGATCCAGACCGAGCAAGGTAGAAGTGCTTCGGCCGTCTAATTACCGAACTTGATAGTCAAAAACGATTATGACGAATGACGGGTGAAAGAATGACAAATCAAGATTGGCTCTATCAGATATTCGCTTCCCGCCACCGCTGGCTCTCCGCGTTGGCCGTGTTGATCTTATGCGCGGGATTGGCGCTGGTCGCCGGATACTTGCTGGCCGAGTTTGGCCCCCTCATCGCTGGGGCCGGATTGGTGGCCATGTTCCTCGCCCTGTGGATGTTGCGCGACATCGAGGTGGCTTACTGGGGCGTCATTGGAGTCGTCTGCTTGCTGCCCTTCGCCTCCTTCCCCTTCCACATCGGTTTCACCCCCACTTTCCTCGACGCAGCGCTGGGCGCACTATTCCTCGTCTGGGTCTTACAGATAGCCTCTGGGGCTCAGAGAGAGTTCATCGGCACCCCGCTGGCCTTGCCCATCGTCGGGTTTATGCTGCTGGCAGTAGGCTCCTTCATTGTCGGGCTGACCCACGCCCCGCTGACGTCCTACCTGCTGCGTCACTTCGCGGAGGTGATGCTCAGCGTGACCCTCTTCTTCCTGGTGGTCAACACTGTGCGGGACGTGGAACGGCTGCGGCGCATCGTGCGGGCATTGATTCTGGGAAGCTTTGGAGCCGCCCTGCTCGGCATCGTACTCTACATTATTGCCGACCAAATCTCATCCGACTTCGTGATGCGAGCCCTCTCGGCCCTGGGGCGCATCGGCTACCCCACCGGGCCGGGCGTGTTGCGCTACATTCGAGACGATCCCGAGCTGCCGATGCGGGCCACTTCGACCTCGGTGGACCCCAACGTGCTGGGCAGCCTGCTCAACATCGCGCTGGGCATCAGCGTGCCCCAGCTTTTCACGGAGCGCCCCCTCCTTCGGCGGCGCTACCTGATCCCCACCCTGGGCGTGATGGCGCTCGGTTTAGGGCTGACTATGAGCCGTGGCTCGATGGTGGGCGTGGGAGTCGCACTGGCCTTCCTCGCCACACTGCGCTACCGTAAGCTCTGGCTGATACTGCTGGCAGCCCTGGCGATTCTGCTCCTGCTGCCCCAGACACAGGCTCTTGTCGGGCATTTCATTGAAGGGCTTCAGATTGAGGACCTGGCGACGCAGATGCGCATGGGCGAGTACAAGGACGCCCTCATTCTGATCAGGCGCTACCCCTGGCTGGGCGTCGGCTTCGGCGGCTCGCCCGACATCGACACCTACATCGGCGTCGCCAACGTCTACCTCCTCATCGCCGAGGAGATGGGCCTGATCGGCCTGACCAGCTTCCTGCTCGTGATCGGGGTGCTCTTCGCCCGCTTCTGGCGCATGCGCGGCCAAGCGGTGAACGATCCAGAGCTGGAGCCGCTGTGGTGGGGGCTGCACACCGGCATCATCGGCGCGCTGGTGGGAGGCGTCTTCGACCATTATTTCTTCAACCTCGACTTCCACCACTCGGTCACGCTTTTCTGGCTGGTGGTCGGGCTGGCCGCAGCCGCCGGGGAATTGGAAATGATGAATGGAGAATGTTGAATGTTGAATCCAAATTCTCCATTCTGGGTCTCTAGGATTTCGCGTGGTGGTA
>CAZDYW010000610.1:0-1647 GCA_964509655.1 uncultured Anaerolineales bacterium | reverse complement strand
TTCGCGGATTCTTACCCTCACCTAACCTCTCCCTACGAGGGAGAGGGATACGCACCTTCCGCGTTCGCGGATTCTTACCCTCACCTAACCTCTCCCTACGAGGGAGAGGGATACGCACTTCTATAGTATAACACAAAAGCTCGCCTTGTGGGGAAAAGCAGACGACCGGTCTCGCGTGGCGATGAGTGGTTATCGAATGTGGGTCGGGTTTCTGTCTTGGAAAAAGCGAGTATCCTTGATATAATCTCCCCAGAGTCTCTAGGATTTTGCGGGGTTTCGCTCTAAGGGGATTGCCAAATCCCCGCATTTTGTGGCACAGTGTCACTTTGCCCCTAAATCTGGCTCGGATTTGGCAATCCGAGCCGAGCACCACGTGAAATTCCAAAGAGCCTCTCCCCATAAATTTCACGTCGTCAGCAACCCGATCAGGAGGTCAAAAATGAAAAGTTATCGGAAAGAACTCTGGTTCAACGTCCCCACTCGCCGCGCATTTATCAACATCACGCCGCAGGTTCAAAAGTGCCTGCGCGAGAGCGGCGTCAGCGAGGGCCTCGTCCTCGTCAACGCGATGCACATCACCGCCTCGGTCTTCATCAACGATGACGAATCTGGACTTCACCACGATTATGAGGTTTGGCTGGAGGAATTGGCGCCCCACGCGCCGGTCGGTCAGTATCACCACAACCGCACCGGCGAGGACAACGCCGATGCCCACCTCAAGCGGCAGGTCATGGGGCGCGAGGTGGTCGTGGCGATCACGAATGGCAGATTGGATTTTGGTCCCTGGGAGCAGATTTTCTACGGGGAGTTCGACGGGCGGCGCAGGAAGCGAGTCTTGGTCAAAATCATCGGGGAGTAGAACGGAGCAACTCTTTCACCACGCGCTCCACCTCCAGCACATTCTCCACGGTGAAGTCCACGTGCGCGTCTTTGCCAACCGTGTCGACTGTGTCGACCGGGCCTTCCGCGCTCACCAGCACCGTCGTCAGCCCCAGCGCCTTGGCCGGTCTCAAGTTGCGCGAGGAGTCCTCAACCATGATGCAACGCTGCCCCTCCGCATTCAGCAGTTTCAACACACGCTGGTATGATTCGTGGTTGAACTTGTTGCGCAGGTCCATCTCCTCGATGCCAATCACGCACTCGAAGTGCTCGGTCACGCTCAAGGCCCGCAACACTCGCCGGGCGTGTCCAGATGTGGCGTTGGTGTAGATGACCTTGCGCAGCGGGATGGAATCCAGCATCGCCGCCAGGGCCGGGTCGGGGCGCAGGTACTCCTCGATGGGAATATCGTGCACAAAGGCGAGATAGTCGTCCACGTCGATGCTGCGCTCGGCGATCAAGCCGCCCATCGTGGCGCCGTAGTTGCGCAGGTAATGCTGTCTCAAGTCCTCCGCCTCCTCCGATGTCAGGTTCAAACGGTCAAGCAGCCACTCCTGAATGCGACGGGCTATCTCGGCCATCAGCCCGCTGCCGTGGGGATAGAGGGTGTTGTCCAGGTCGAAGATGATGTGTGTAAACATATGCTCACCATTATCGTTTTTGACTATCAAGTTCGGTAATTAGACGGCCGAAGCACTTCTACTTTGCTCGGTCTGGATCTGGCGATCCAGCGGGAGCGGGTGAGGGATGCTATTACCGATTTTGATG
>CAZDYW010000609.1:0-1671 GCA_964509655.1 uncultured Anaerolineales bacterium | reverse complement strand
CCATTCTCCATTCTCCATTCTCCATTCACCATCCTCCATTCAATCCTTGACAATCCTTTCCCTTTGAGTATAATATGACCCTGGTCATTTTTATCCTGGGGTCATTTATTTTATGATGAGTGATACACTTTCCCGACGTGAACGCAAGAAACTGGAGACGCGACAAAATCTGATGGATGCCGCGATGCGGCTCTTCTGTGATCGCGGCTACGATGCCACCACCGTCGAGGACATCACCGAGGCCGCCGATGTGGCCAAGGGCACCTTCTTCAACTACTTTCCTACCAAGGACGCGGTGCTTCCCGCCATCGCTGCGGAGCGCCTCCAGCGTTTGGAGGATGCGCTCACCCCGGAGCGGGGTGCGCCAGATAGCGCTGTCGTGCGCATCAAGCTGGCGCTGCGACTGATGGCCGATGATCCACTCTGCGATCCCCGGTTAGTGCGCCGACTCTTCGCCGCAGTGACGCGCCGTCGTGAGCCCAATCCGGGCCACGCCATCCGCGATCTGCTCATCGAGCAGGTGCGCCAGGCCCAGGAAACCGGCGAGATGCGGGATGATTTCGACCCCGTCTACCTGGGCAGCTTGATCCGTTCCCTATTCTTTCAGCTCCTGATGATGTGGCATCACGGCCACCGCCAGGCACCCTTGCCCGAAATGCTCGACGCCGCGATTGACCTGCTGATGGACGGCGCCGGCGGCCCGACGTGGGTCAAGCCGCAGTCCGATTAACCGCTTATGAAAGACATCGCCCGCACACTCGGTTACCTGAAGCGCTACTGGCAATGGGCCCTGGGCGCCTTTCTCGGCCTGGTGATCTCCAGCGCCACCCGTCTGGCTATCCCGCGCCTGACCCAGCGGGTGATCGATGACGGCATCAGCGCCGGTCAGATGAACATCATCCTCTGGGCATCGGCGGCGACGGTCGGGCTGGCGCTCGCCGGATCGATCTTCTCCTTCCTGCAAGGCGTGCTGGCCGCCCGCACCGCCCAGGGCGTGGCCTACGATCTGCGCAACGAGCTCTACACCAAGATTCAATCCCTCTCCTTCAGCTACCACGACCGCGCCCAGACTGGCCAACTCCTCACCCGCGCCACCTCCGACGTGGAGATGGTGCATCGCTTCGTGGGGATGGGATTTATACACTTTGTCAGCGCCATCCTGATGATGATCGGCAGCATCGTGCTACTGATCGCCACCGATTGGCAGTTGGCGCTGCTTATGCTGGTGCTGGTACCGCTGACCTTCGGTGTCTTCGGCTTCTTCGCCAGCAAGGCCCGCCCGATGTTCACGCAGATTCAGCAGCGCGTGGCTGATCTCAACACCGTGCTACAGGAGAACCTGGTCGGCGTGCGCGTGGTCAAAGCCTTCGCCCGCGAGCCCTACGAGGCCGAGCGCTACGCCCAAGCTAACCAGAAACTGTTTGACCTCAACATCGTCGTCGGGCGACTCTTCGCTATCGGCATTCCCCTCATCTTCCTGATCGCCAATCTGGCTCAGATGGCGGTCTATTGGATCGGCGGCTACCAGGCCATTGGCGGGGAGATCAGCGTGGGCAAGCTGGTGGCCTTCACCAATTATATGATGATGGCCTTCTTCCCGATGCTGATGATGGGCATGATTATGAC
This sequence comes from uncultured Anaerolineales bacterium, assembly GCA_964509655.1. Lineage (GTDB taxonomy): Bacteria > Chloroflexota > Anaerolineae > B4-G1 > B4-G1 > CAZANJ01. The sequence goes on along the minus strand of CAZDYW010000609.1, from coordinate 45 downwards.
TATGGTCTCCCAGGCCGGTGCCTCGGCCGAGCGCATCTTCGAGAT
>CAZDYW010000608.1:0-1681 GCA_964509655.1 uncultured Anaerolineales bacterium | reverse complement strand
TGCGAACAGGAAACTGATTGCGACCAGCGCGGCGGTGATCCCGAACAGAGCCCCGTAAGAAGTCGCCTCTAAAAGTCCCCCTCCCACCGTCGGCGCCAGCGCTAACGCGCCCATTATGGTATTGCTCAATCCGATGTAGGAAGGGCGCACATCATCTGGCGCGATCTCCAGCAGGTAATTGTAGAACCCCAGCATGTTGGCGTTATTCACCACACCCAAAGCCACATATACGAGAGGATAGAAACGGGCCAGCCCGCTGCCATCGGTCAGGTAGATCAGCATAGCGAACAAAGGTCCGATTGTAGCGACCGCGCTGCCGATGCGCACGACGTGTCGTGGCCCCCAGCGCTCGCTGATCCATCCCAGGATGAAGCCGGCCGCCATGCCGGCCAGCGTCTGGGCAGCCACGAAACTACCGACGATGCGCTCAGAAAGGTGCAGCGCATCGGTGGCATGGGTGACGTAAAAGGGTGTGGCCAGTGTGATCATCCCGGTCAGAATGCGACAGCTTAGGAGGCGTCGGAAGATCGGGTCCTCAAGCAGGGGGGAGAACCAGCTGGGTTTTCGCCGCTGCTTTTCTTTGTCCTCATCCTGCTCGACCGGCGGCTCTCGTAGCAGGGCCAGCGCGATGGTCGAGGGGATGAAGGCTAAACCGGCAAGGGCGAAAATCAGCGTATAGTCGACGGGAAAGGCGAAGTTCGGATGGTCTAGGATCAACCCCACAAGGGCACCTGCGCCCGCGCCGGTCAGACCGCCGATGACCTGTGCCATACCCAGCAGTCGGCCACGCCGCTCCACCGGTATGGAGCGGGCCAGCATGTCGAACCAGGCCACGCTGGCGAGCCCATCGCTGGCGGCGAAGAGGCCCAGGCAGGCGAAGAAGACAATCAGCATCGCGGTGGGGAGGCGGGATAACCCTAACCAGAGCGCCAGCGCTACCAGCCAGAACAACGCTCGCCCGCTTAGCCCCAGCATCAGATAGGGCTTCTTGCGCGGTTTGTCATTGATCGCGCGGGCGATGACCAACTGGGGCAGCAGCCAGAATCCGTTGTAGATGGTGGTGACCATCCCGATCACGGGCGCTGATGCGGTCAATTGTCGGATGAAGGCAGGAAGTACGCTGCTGGGATTGATAAAGGAGTAGGCCGTGCCGAAAAATACGTAGTCCGTCACAAAGGCGATGAAATTCCAACGGTAGTTGGGTGGCTTTGCTGGGGAGGATGAATTCACAGAGATTCGTCCGAGATGATCAGATCAGCCGTGGCGAGGTTAGTGGCGATGGGGACATCGTGAACATTGCAGGCCCGCAACAGGGTCTGGATGTCGGGGTCGTGCGGGTGCTTGTCGAGCGAATCGACGAAGAAGAAAACGGCGTCCACCTGACCCTGAGCCACGCGGGCCGCTATCTGGGCGTCGCCGCCGTAGGGGCCGGAAAGCAGACGTTCAACCTCTAGGCCGACTTTATCGACCAGCAAGCCGCCAGTGGTAGCGGTGGCGATCAAGCGGAACTGGGCGAGTTTCTCACGATTGAATGTGGCAAAAGCGACCATGTCCGCTTTTTTGCCGTCATGTGCGATTAAGGCAATGGTTTTTTCTTTCATATCTCCTCCTTTTTGTATCTACTTGGGGACATGGAAATAAATAGTCTACCTGCGCCGCTCCCGCCGGATTGCCAAATCCG
>CAZDYW010000607.1:0-1694 GCA_964509655.1 uncultured Anaerolineales bacterium | reverse complement strand
TCCAGCGTGCGCTTGAGGACATCCTGGGGAGATAGGTGATCGGTGTGCAAGTAGAGATCTGCGTGTTGGCGAGCGTGGCGCAGTCTCTGCGATAACTCGGCCCACCACTCGGTGCTCGCATCGGAGGAGCGGCGGCGCTTGGCAACCGCGCCCGAAACGTCCAGGTAGATGAGCACATCGGGGTTCGTTATACGCTGCCACATCGTGGGCACGTAAGAATGCTCCTGCAATACCTCGCGAGCGTTGTATCCACGCTCCTGCAGTTCCCGCACGAGTAGCGATTTCCCCGAGGCGCAGGGGCCAACCACGGCGATCAAGGGCCTACGCTCACGCTCGACTGGCTCCATCAACCGCCCCCCGAAGTGCGCCACGTGATCGGCGGGACGGTGGCCGGCCTGGCGTATGGACCGGCGGCGAACTCATCCCAATAATCATTTTCGGCCACCAGCCGCGCTGAAAATATCGCGTGCCCCGGTGCGCCCAGCTCACGGGCGACGGCGATGCGCTCGGCGACCTCGTCGAAGTCGGTATACTGAGCGCTGATACCGGGGAACACGTGTCGCCCTCCGCTGTGGGTCAAAAAGTCGGAGGCCAGCAACGAGAACTGGGTCGGCGTGAAAACTTCCGGCTGCGCGACCGCGTCCGCCGGATAGATCATCGGCATAAGGGCATCGACGGTGCCGCTGAGCATCCAACGCTGGGAATCCTGATAATAATCGCTGTAGCCCTCGCTGTAGCCCCAGCCCCAAAGATCGCGGTAGACGGGCCAGGCGGTCGTCGAGAGGCGCAGCTCCGGCCGCGGCAGGATAACTTCTGAGTAGACCCGCTGCACCAGCAGCGTGACCTGGCGCCGCTGCCACTCGGCGCGTGAGAGCTCGGGCTCAAGCGCCAAGGCGGCCTCATACCCCGCCTCGCTGAAGGGATCGTAGGAATAATCCCGCCCAGGATAGCGTACTATATCGAGATGGATGCCGTCCATCACGTAGCGGGCCGCCAGATCGGCCGTGACGGAGACGACGCGATCCACCACATCGGTGAGCGCAGGCGTAGCCCAGAGATAGCCCGAACCGATGAGACTCATCGGCGCACCGGATGAATCTGCCACGCGCCAGTCGGCCCAAGTGTGGCTATAGGACAGCGCCCAGAAGAGATGTTCAGGGTCGGTGGAGGAAGATGGCGCCTCGCCGTCTGGGGAACGCGGCCAGACGGGATAGACGTTGACGTAGGCATGTAGCTCCATGCCCCGAGCGCGAGCGGCCTCGCTGGCCACCTGGAGCGGGTCCCAGCCGGGGTCCTGTCCCAGATCGCCGCTCAGGCGGGAGGCCCACGGCTCCAGGCCGGGGGCGTAGAAGGCATCAGCGACACCGCGCACCTGGAATAGCAGCATGTTGAACCCAGCCCCGGCGGCGTTATCGACCAGTGTCTGCACGTCGGTGATGGTGGAATAATCCCAGCGGGTGACCCACAGGGCGCGGGCCTCGGTCATCCTCTCGCTGCTCCGCACCAAGGGGAGGAAGGTGTGATGATCGAGTTCGGACGTGACTACGCTCCGCGCGGAAGGTGTGGGTGAAGACTGAGGGAATGAGGCCGGGGCGACTGGCACGAGATCGGCGCCCGCGTCGGCGTAACCGCGCCGGACGTAATAGGCTTGGTTGAGCCCCACCAATGCGGCGGGAGCGAGCGGATCGCGCGGC
>CAZDYW010000606.1:0-1727 GCA_964509655.1 uncultured Anaerolineales bacterium | reverse complement strand
AATCATGAATCTACCAAAAACATCTGAAGTCGTCGTTATCGGTGGTGGCGTGATGGGCGCCAGCACTGCTTATCACCTGGCGCTCAGAGGGTGCCAGGATGTGCTATTGCTGGAGCGTGAACCATTCTTTGGCATGGAGGCCACCGGTAAGTGCGCGGGCGGCATCCGCTATCAGTTCAGCACCGAGATCAATGTGCAGCTCTCCAAGCTGAGCTTGCCGATGCTGGAGCGCTTCGAGGAGGAACTGGGACAGCCGATAGATCTGGATTTATGTGGCTATCTCTTTCTGCTGACCGAAGAAGAAGACCTCGAGGTCTTCCGGCAAGATGTGGAGATGCAGCAGCGGCTGGGTGTGGGAACAGAATGGTTGGAGCCCGCGCAACTCGCTGATCTAGTGCCTTTGATTAACCTGGATGGTGTGTTGGCCGGTACATTCAACCGGCAAGACGGTCTGGCCGATCCCAACAGCGTAGTGCAGGGTTACATCTCCGGTGCCAGCCGACTGGGTGCCAAGTTGCTGACCGATGTGGAGGTGACCGACATCCTGGTCGAAGGTGGGGAGGTGCGCGGCGTCGTTACCAACCGAGGCGAGGTGGCGACACCGGTAGTGGTCAACGCCGCCGGGCCTTGGGCCGGCGTAGTTGGCGAGATGGCCGATTTGGAAATTCCCGTGGTTCCCCTGCGCCGCCAGATCGTCGTCACCGGGCCTATGCCCGAAGTGCCGCCGGATTTCCCCTTCGTCATCGATTTTGCACAATCGCTCTATTTCCATCGCGAGGGGCCGGGCATTCTGACCGGTATGTCGAAGCCGGATGAGGTGGTGGGCTTCGATCAATCGGTGGATGATGACTGGGAGTTAGTGCATCTGGAAGCGGCGATGGAGCGCATGCCAATCCTTGAGCGGGCTGCCCTGGCCAGCCATTGGGCCGGGCTCTATGAGGTCTCGCCGGACGCTCACCCCATCCTGGGGCGCATCCCAGATCTGAAAGGCTTCTACTGTGTCAACGGTTTCAGCGGTCACGGTTTTATGCATGGGCCGATTTGTGGGCTGCTGCTGGCGGAGGAGATACTGGATGGTGGGGCGCACACCTTGGACATCTCATCGCTCTACATCGACCGCTTCGAGGAAGGCAAGGAGATTATCGAGTATCACGTCGTGTGAGATGAGGGGGCAACATGAATGATCGGGAACAGAATCAGAATGCTCGAATCTCTTTGATGAAGCCCTCCACTCGTGCTTTCATACGAGAGGCGCGGCGAACGCCCGACTATTCTTTCTTCGATTGGTTGCATGGCTACGTCTACGGTCGCTGGCCCTATCTTTACATCGGCGTCGGAACCGGTGAACACCCGGTGGCCCGCATTCTCAGGCCGATCGCGCGTTGGCTTTTGAAGCTCTTCGGTTCCGAGGGGGAGCGAGGTGCTGCCGCTGAGCGTGTCACTTTCGCCGACACTTACCATGGCAAGGCCGTGCCTCTGGAGGCCGCGACGCAGTTGGTCACGGTGGACGAGGAAATCCGCTTGGGCGATCTGGAGCGGGTGATCCCTTATGCCCGTGCTCGTGACATCGTCTTGAAGAATCCCGACCACATTGTGGTTTTGGATTGTCCCTGTCGCGCGGCCCGCTCGAACCCGTGCTTGCCCTTGGACGTTTGCCTCATCGTCGGCGAGCCCTTCGCCGGCTTCGTCGCCGAGCACCATCCCGAACGTTCCCGCTGGATCACGCC
>CAZDYW010000605.1:0-1727 GCA_964509655.1 uncultured Anaerolineales bacterium | reverse complement strand
GAACCGCAGGCAATGCAGCGGAAGAAAGCGCCCTTGGGCGCGGGCGACTTTTCCGCATCGGCCCGGCAGCGCAGGAAGGCGCTCGGTGAAAGCTGGCAAAGCGCACCGGTCGGCTGCAATAATCGGTCGAGCGCCACCAGCAGCGCTGTAGGCACCGCGCGTTTGAGCAGTCCGATCCGCAAGTAGGAGACGGCGCGCTGCTGCTCCACTTGCAACCCGACCTCGGCCAGGTGCTCCCGAATCCAGCCCGGGTGGAAATCGAAGTTTAGTTTCACGAACTCCACCGGCTCCCTGTCGAAGGGGGACCAGTCCTGGCGCCCCAGGAGATGGCGCAGGATGGCCTTCAAGTTGCGCTTGTTGGCGAACTCCAGCACGAAGGCGCCGCCCGGGGCGAGGATCTGGGAGACGCCGCGCAGCACCGCCCGTGCGTCGGCTGCGTGGTGGAGTGTGCGCACGACGGTCACTGTGTCGAAGAGGCCGGGCGAGAAGGGCAGCGCGTAGAAATCACCGGCGACGTAACGGTAGCGCGGTTTCCCCTGGGGGCCAACTTCGCCCCAAAGCTCCTGAGCCTGGCGCAGTTGTGAGAGTGCGTAGTCGAAGAAGATCACCTCATCGTAGCCCGCGTAGAGGGGAGCGAGCCGACCGAAGCCTGCTCCGATCTCGATCAGGCGCTGACCGGCGGGCGGTAGCAGGTGCTGCAAGGCCACGCGCTCGGCGGCGTCCTCGTATTCCCGACCCTCACCCCAGAACTCGCTGCGGTAGGCCGATCCCTCGTAGTCACAGATGGGACGCGCGGAAGTGGTCATCTTGTCATTTGGCGCCGAGGCCATCGGGGAGGCTCTCAATTTGGACGCGCAGGGGTTGGAAGACCCCGCGCAGATCCTGGACGGCCGGATCGAGCCCCGCCTCACCCAGCTTGATGTGTACCGGCACGTCCATCTGGATGGGGACGACCTGATCGACGGGCACGTTCATCTCCACCGGTATCGTCTGCTGCACGGGCACCGTCATGCTGAGGTGGACGGGCAGGGGGGTGCCGGCGGGCAGGGAGAGGGAGACGGAGCCGTTGATCGTGCCACCGCCGCTGGGCAAGTTGAAGCTGGCCGGGAGACTGAGGGGCACCGGCTCCCGCAGCGTGACGACGGTGTCCTGCTCGATGGGCAATGTGAAATTTATGGGCAGCGGTTGCTTGAGCGGCAGGTCGAACTGGATGGGGATGGATTCATCGATGGGGATGGTGTCATCGATGGTAGCGTCGCCCAGCCCGACGAATGCGGAGTCCAGGTCGTGCAGCAGCGGCTCGACCATACCGGTCTTGAGCGCGAAGACGGTGCGCAGGGCGGGCACGCTGATCACCAGCAAGACGGCGACCAGGATGAAATTGACGATGAACGAGAAGAGAATGGCGATGTCCTTGAAGGCGCTCCAGAAGCGTTTCAGCCGATCCATAGTGAGACCTCCTTTGAGCTAGATAGAAACCGAACGGGGGTTGCGCTGGGCCTCATTATACGCCATGCAGGGAGGAAGGCAACTTTTTCGGCGAGGCTGATGTTTCACGTGAAACACAGACGGGCGGGCACGGAGTCCCGCCCCTACAATTGTTCACAAGACTGAAGTGTTACCACACGTCGAGCAGCGCAGGACGTTTCACGTGAAACATTGATTTCTCAGAGGCGCCCGTGCTGCTTGCACTATGCGCCACCTGCGCTATACTTGCACTGTGGAGA
>CAZDYW010000604.1:0-1739 GCA_964509655.1 uncultured Anaerolineales bacterium | reverse complement strand
GGTGGGTTGAACCACTGACACGCTGAGAGCGCTGAGATCACTGAACGACGTGCATTTCAGTGCTGTCAGCGGTTCATTGGCTCAGTGATTCAGGCCAACGGCGCTCAAGCGCCTACTACAACTATGGGGGGGGGCGGCAATCTCTCCCCTGCGGACCTATTGACGCACCTTGAGAAACAGAAACAGAATTGCAAAGAGAACGAGGAGTAGCCATATGCCTCCGGAACGCTCACCCGAGTACGTCCAGGTCGAACGGCCCTTCATCGACCACCTACAGCGACTGGGCTGGGACTACCTGCCCGGCGACACCGGCGTCCCCTACCTCACCGAGCGCGAGTCCTTCCGCCAGGTGCTGCTCACCGACCGTCTGCGCGATGCGCTGCGTCGCATCAATCTCGATGAGGAGGGCAATCCCTGGCTGGACGACGCCCGGCTGACCAAGGCCGTAGGCGACCTCCAGCGACTGGGGGAGCCCAAGCTGATGGCGGCCAACCAGCGGGCCACCCGGCTGCTGATCAAGGGCACCCAGGTCATCGGACCGGACGACGACAAGGCCGTGCCCGTGCACTACATCGACTACGAGCATCCGGCGCGGAACGACTTCCTGGTCGTCAACCAGTTCCGCGTCGATCCGCCCTGGGCGTCCGGCAGCCGAGACTACGTCGTGCCCGATCTGGTGCTCTTCGTCAACGGCATCCCCCTGGCCGTGGTCGAGTGCAAGCGCCCGGACAGCGAGAGCCCGCTGACCGACGCCATCACCCAGCTGCGGCGCTACTCCAACCAGCGCGAGGGCGTGACCGAGCCGGAGGGGGCCGAAAAGCCCTTCCGCTACGCCCAGCTGATGGTCGCCACCTGCTCCGAGACCGCGCGGCTAGGCACCGTCGGCGCCGCGCACAAACACTACCTGGCGTGGAAGGATGTCTACCCCAAGACTTCCGAAGTTTCGGAAAACTTCGGAAGTCTGAATGGCCAGGAGCTGCTGATCGAGGGTGCCCTGCGCCCGGCCCACCTGCTGGACGTCGTGCGCAACTTCACCCTCTTCACCCAGAGCGGCGGCCAGCTGGTCAAGATCGTGCCCCGCTACCAGCAGTTCCGCGCCGTGCAAAAGGCCATCGAGCGGCTCCAGCGGGAGCCAGGCCAGCGAAGCGGCATTATTTGGCACACACAGGGCTCCGGCAAGAGCCTGGCGATGGTCTTCCTGATCCGCAAGATGCGCACCCTGCCCGAGTTGCGGCGCTACAAGGTCGTGCTGATGACCGACCGCATCAAACTGGAGGAGCAACTGGCCGAGACGGCGACCTTGACCGGCGAGCCCTTCGAGCGGGCCAAGGACATCGAGGGGTTCTGGAATCTGCTCGCCCGACCAGGCGCTGGCCTGGTCTTCGGGATGATCCAGAAGATGCAGAAGCCGGACGGCATTACAGAGGGTGACTTTCCCGTGCTCAACGACTCGGAGGAGATCCTGCTGCTGGTGGATGAGGCCCATCGCTCGCACACCAGCACGCTCCACGCCCGGCTGATGGCGGCGCTGCCCAACGCGGCCAAGATCGGCTTCACCGGCACGCCCATCCTGGAGCAGGACAGGAAACCCACCCACCGCATCTTTGGCCCCACTCAATGTAAAGGGAAGCGTATCGACCCCTTTATCGATACTTACACTCTCGAAAAATCCCAGAAGGACAAGGCCACCGTGCCCATCCTGTACGAGGGCCGCACCGTCGAGGGCGCGGTGAAGAACG
>CAZDYW010000603.1:0-1746 GCA_964509655.1 uncultured Anaerolineales bacterium | reverse complement strand
TGCAATCCGCAATCTGCAATCCACAATATGCAATCCCACACAGGAGGGTCAGTATCTCCGGCAGGCTCAGTGCGCGGTGGAGCATCGCGCCCGGTTGCAGGTAGAAGGGGGCGGTGAAGGCGACCAGCGCCAGGCCGAGATCAAGATGCCGCCTGATCCACGAGGACGCGGCGGCCCAATCCAGCCGGAGTGCGTCGCGGATCAACAGCGCGATCAAGGCTAGCCCGGCCAAGATCAGGGCGCCCAGCTTCCAGGCGTAGCCATCGCCGAACCGCTCCGCGCGGGCGAGGCCCACGCGCCAGTCCACCAACGCCCACTGATCGTGGCCGCCCTCGGCTATGATTTCCACGGTGTGGGGGGCGGGGTCGAGATCGGTCGCCAGGGGTACCGTGGCGACGGTGGGCGTTTTATCGTAGAGCACGACGTAGGCGCGGCCATCTTCGTCGCGGGGCAGCGCGTTGGCCGGTTCGCCGTCCACGCTGACGTAGAGAAAACCGCGATAGGGGCCACGCCGCACCGTCAGCGCGACCGCCGGTCCGTCGAAGCGGAAGGTGGCCACGGACCGACCTTCCCGAAAGTTAGACGGAGCTTTCGGGAAGGTTCCTGCGTCGGCGCCCAGTTCCCCCACCCGCCAGCCCTCTCCGTAGGAGGCCCAGCGGTTACGCGCGGGATAGCCGCCGGTCGGCGCGGCCTGCTCAACAGAGGCGGCCCAATCGCTCAGCGCCGCGTAGACCGGGCGCGGTTCGCCATCCGGCTCCACCAGCGCGAAGCCCCAGCGCGGGCTATCAAGGGGTACATCGGGCTGATAGTGCTCGATGATCATCGCGCCGGCCCAAGGCCATTCGCGCCGCGCCCGATCCAGCGCCGCCACGCTGTAGGCGGCCTGGGTCTCCTCGTCGGTCTGGCCCCAGATGGAAGGTGCTCCGCTCCAATCGGGGGGCAGCGCGTTCCAGCCCCAATGGCTGGTCCAGATGGCCTTATGCGCGTCGCCATGTTGAATCATCACCTCGTGCAGCAGGATCAGGCGCGAGAAGTTGAGCACGCTTTCATCGACGCGGCGGTCATCGGGGCCGCTCCCGAAGCCGTAGGGTTTACCCGCCACGATGTCGAAGTATGGCGCCGCTCCGGCCTGGTAGAGTTGCTCCAGGAAGCGCACGTCGCTCAGGTTCTGGGGGCCGAGCTCGGTGGTGGGGGCCAGGCCGGCCAGCAAGATACGCGCCTCGGGGTCGGCGGCGCGGATGGAGCGGGCGGCGCGGGCCAGCAGGTCGGCGTAAGCGCGGGGATTGATCGGCCCGCCGCCCCAATGGGCCGCCAGGTTCGGCTCATCCCAGATTTGATAGTAATCGATCCGGTCGCCGTAGCGAGTGGCGAATTCACGGGCGAAAGAGGCGAAGTGCTCGGGAAAGGAATTTGTGGGCGGATCGGTGGGCGTGTCTTCGAGGACGGCGATCAAGCGCAACTGGGGATGACGGCTGATCGCTTCCACGATGCGGTCGGGAGTGTCCCAGTGGGGGCGATGGGGCATGTCGGCGCGGCAGACTTTGCAGTTCGTCTCGATCTCGCTCCACTGGAATGATTGGCGCACCCAGACGAAGCCGCCTTCGGCGATGTGAGTCAGCGCGGCGTCCAGCTCATCGCCGGTGTATTGCTCCAGCGCGACGTTGACGCCCAGCGATGGGACGTCCGACTCGGCCACGGGCGCGGGGAAATCGTGCGGAAGGCCACGCACTCGCTCGCGATGCGCCG
>CAZDYW010000602.1:0-1760 GCA_964509655.1 uncultured Anaerolineales bacterium | reverse complement strand
GTGCCCGCCCTTGCACTTGCGAGGTCAACGCCGTAGATGCGGGATTGATTCAGCGGCGGCTCCACATCCAGCGTCCAGCGGCGGATGATCTGGCTCTCGACGCCCGCGTATGCCTCCCAGAAGTTCCAGCCCCGCCTGCCGTTGGCGCTCAGAAAATCCTCCACCGGCATGCGGTAGAGGGCGAAATCGACCCGCCCCACGTTGCGCACGGTGACGTAGGCCCGCGTCTCCGTGTAGGCGCTGTAGGTGGCGATGCGGGCCGTCATCGCCGAGGGGCTGTGCAAGTAGACCATCGGATCGAGCGCACGGGTGTGCCAGCGGATGGTTTTCCCCTCTTCCAGCTTGTGCCCGTAGCGCCCGCGCAAGTCATCGCTGATGGTCACCTGGTGGTCGGCGCTGGGCTCTGTGGGGAAGGAGATGCGCAGGTGGGTGTAGCTATCCCACCAATAGGTGTAGACCTCCGTCTCCGACACGGGGGGGCTGATGGTGAAATTGTCCTTGAGAGAGTCAGGGTCCATAGGGCTGGAGAAGACCAGCTCCAAGCCGTCCCTCGGTGGAGCGAACTGGTCCCCATCGACCGGATCGCTGCTGATGATGCGAGGTGGGGCGATAGTGCTGAAGGTCCAGATGTAGGTCTCCTGGGTGCCGGCCTGGCCCGCAGCGCCCTTCGACGAGCTCAGGGCAGCGCCCTTCGCGCCGGAGGAGAGGCTGGCGCGGTACATGGCGTCGAAGGCCAGCGGCCGGTCGGGCGTGAAGCTCATCGTCTCCACGCCGACCTTCTCCGGCCCCTCCCCCGATTCCCAGCTCCATTGATAAGGTTCGTAGGCCTCGCGCTGCGGCAATACCAATCCCTCGTCGTGCCACTCGAAGGTGCCCCCGACGATCTCGCCCGTGCTCATATTCTTCATTTTGAAAGCGGCCTCGGCGGAAGCGTGCTCCATCGGCTGGTTGAAGGCGACGTGGATTGTGGGCTCGGTGCTGACATAGATGGTATCCTCGTCCGGGTAGGTAGCGACAACGGCGGGCATGATCGTGGTGAAGGTCCAGGTGAAATCATCCTCCAGCACGCCGCCGGTGGTGTCCTGCAGGCCGGCCTCGACCGTCGCCGCGTAGGTGGTGGCAGGCGCAAAGCCTTCGTCGGGCGTGAAGCGGTAGATGGAGGTGTTGAGCCATTCGCCGCGCCCCTCCACCGGAGGCTCAAAAGTGAGGGGCTGTGGCAGATCGCCCTGCTCCTCAATGGCGGTCAGGGGCACGACGGGCCGGTTGAAGAGCACGGTCACGCTGGCGTCGGTGGCGATCTCGGTGGCGCCATCGGCCGGCTGAACTGTGCCCACCTCCAGGAAGCCGACGGTGGTGAAGTGGAATCGCACCGGCTCGCTCAGCTCCAGTTCCTTAGCGCTGAGCGCCTTTTCGTCGATGGAAACGGTGTACTTGGTGGCCCGCTCGAAGCCATCACCGGCGGGCTTGAACTGCATCATGCGCGGGCTGGGCCATTCGAACTGACCGCGCACCCTCGGCTTGATGCTGAAAGCCGCCTCCACTGTCTCGGCGTCCATCGGTTGGTCGAAGACGAACTGCAAGGGCGCATCGAGTCCCATCTCCTCGCCCGGAGCCGGTATCACCTGGATCACTTGGGGCGGCAGCGGCTCTTCTTTAAGAGCGAACTTCTTCAAGCGCTCGGGTGCCTGGCAAGCCGCGAGTAAAGTGCTGATGATGACGATGATCGAAATCGCGCTTAGCAAGTAATTTCTGGTTTTCAT
>CAZDYW010000601.1:0-1762 GCA_964509655.1 uncultured Anaerolineales bacterium | reverse complement strand
AGGGTGAGGGTCTAAGCACAACTGCACCGCACAATTCAAAATCGGCAGCACCAACGCCGCCCGCCGCCCCACGCGCCGCCAGGCGGTGCCAGTGCTCCCATCTGGGCGCGGGAAACGCACGTGCGTCACGATCTGGCGCGTCGGATCGATGGCGGAGACGCCCGGCCCCTCGAACAGCGACTCGACGGGCCGCCAGCGTGAGCCCGCTCGATCCACAATCCGCGCCTCGGCGTCCAAGGCCAAGGCGACGATGGCACCATCGGCGGCCGGCATAGCCTGCACAATGTTGCCGACCCAGGTGGCGGCGTTCTGGATCGCAGCCGCGCCGACGGAGCGCGCCGCCTCGACCAGCGCGTGGACACGCTCGCGCAGGAAGGCGTGCTCGGCGAGCGCGGCGAATGTCACCGCCGCGCCGACCGTCACGAACTCGTCGCCAACTTCGATCTGATCCAGACCGGGGATGCGGGTCACATCGACCAGACAGCGCGGGCCGATCCTGCCCTTGCGCATATCGGGCAGCACGTCGGTGCCCCCGGCGATTATTCGCGCCGCGCCCCCGTCAGCCTCAAGGTGTGCGAGGGCCTCTTCAATTGAAGTTGGATAGCAATAATCGGTCATTCCTCACTCATCGTAAATGTCATACATATCGTGCGCCTGGCGATAGGCCTCGCGGAAGTGGTCGAGGTTCACCATTCCGCCATCCTCTTCCACGTACCAATGCTCCCAGCCGTTGCAGGGATTGCCATTCGAGAGGTGCTTCCCCGTCTGGTGTATCGAGCCCTCAAACCCATCCTCCAGGCGGAGCTTCGCGTTGGGCTTGATTCGCGCCGTTCTTTCCTTATCTTTCCTAAAATACAGCCTCTGCCCAGGCGTGAAGTAGCCGCTTTCCAGAAGGGTTGAAAAGGGCACGCGCGGCACGCGCTTTTTTCTGCTTCTCACGTCAAAAGTGGCTTGGTCAAAAAGCTGCGGTTGGACGGCGTGAATGCGCTCCCGCGCCAGCTCGACGTACCGCGATTCCCTCTCGATCCCGATCCACTTTCTGTGCAGCTTTTTAGCCACCGCCCCCGTCGTTCCGGTCCCGAAAAAGGGATCCAAGACGACATCGCCTGGATTTGACGACGACAGTATAACGCGGTAGAGCAACGCCTCGGGCTTCTGCGTGCTATGAGCCTTATCACCGTTCTCATCCTTCAGGCGCTCTGCACCCCGCGTCAAAGGCAACAGCCACCAATCCGAGCGCATCTGCTTGTCCTCATTCAAACCCTTCATACCGTGGTGGTTGAACGTATATTTCGCACCCTTACCCGTGCTGGCCCAGATCAAGGTCTCATGTGCATTCGTGAACCTGACCCCCCTGAAGTTGGGCATTGGATTGGTCTTGATCCAGATGACGTCATTCAAGATCCAGTAGCCGAGGTCCTGCAAAATCGTCCCGATCCGGAAGATGTTGTGATAAGAGCCGATCACCCAGATCGTGCCCGTGGATTTCAACACCCGCTTGCAGGCGCTCAGCCAGGCGCGGCTGAAACGATCATAGGCTGCGAACGAATCGAACTGGTCCCATTCGTCATCCACCGCATCTACCTTGGCTGAAGATTCAGCCGTCATATTAGGCCGATACAACTCGCTTTCCAACTGGAGATTGTAGGGCGGATCGGCGAAGATCAAATCGATGGAATTCTCCGGCAAGCTGTTCAAGACGGTTACACAATCGCCCTCTAATACCTCACCTACAGGTAGTTCTCTCATCCTCGCCCCCAGC
>CAZDYW010000600.1:0-1763 GCA_964509655.1 uncultured Anaerolineales bacterium | reverse complement strand
GCCAGGTCGTTGGAAGGGTCCGAGCCGATGATCTCGGCTTGATAGACATCGCCATCCGCCAGCGTCACCGATAACTCCTCGGCGTCCTCCACCACGTGGTAGTTGGTGACCACGTGTCCCTCGCTATCGTAGATGAATCCGGAGCCAGTGCCCTCCTGCGGAACCGGATTGAAGAAGAAGTCATAGGCGTAGCTGACGCTGGTGACGTTGACCACGGCGGAGCCGTTCCGTCGATAAACATCCTCCACCTGGGCCTCCAGCTCGTTGGCCGGTGCCACCTCATCCGGCAGAGGTGTCGCTGATGCCACCGGAGCCGGCGTCGGTGTCGAAATTGTGGCCGGTGTCGGCGTCCCGAACAACTCCTCGGCCGGAAGATTGCACCCCAACGCCGCGATGATCAATCCAACTATGGCCGCTAAAATGGCGATGCGCGATGGTCTATTTACACTTTTCACTTGATCCTTTCACCTTTCAGACGCTCCAACTCCGTCCGCAGCTCCAAGACCTGGCGGCGCATGTGCAGAATGATCTCCACCCCAGGCATGTTGACTCCCAGCGCGGTCAAGCGACGGACGCGCCGCAGTTCCGCCACATCCTCCTCGGTCAACCTCTCCCTCACCAATCCGACACTGACGCAATGACGCACCACATGGCTCTCCAGCCCCGCACGATTGGCCGCTTTGCTGATGGTGATGTAAACGCTCTCTTCACGGTTGGTCATGTCCCAGCCTCCTTCGAGATGCGCCGCAATTCCTCAAAAAGCTCCCGTTGACGCGCGGTGAGCTCGGTCGGCAGCCTCACGCTCACTTCGGCATATAGATCGCCGTGCTGCTCCGTCTGACGCAGATGGGGCATTCCCTTGCCGCGCAGCCGGAAGACCTGACCGTTCTGCGTGCCGGCCGGGATGGTCAACATCACCGAACCGTTCAGCGTCGGCACACGCGCCTCGCCGCCGAGGATGGCCGTGTAGAGATCCAGGGGTGCCTCCACCCGTAGGTCATCTCCGTCCCGCTCAAACTGCGGATCGGGCTGCACGTTGACGCGCAGGTAGAGATCGCCGGCCTCACCGCCGGCCCGGCCTTGAGCGCCCTCGCCGGAGATGCGGATGCGGGAGCCCGTGCGAGCGCCCGGCGGTATCTTTACCTCCAGGCGTCGCCCGTCCTTCTGGATGACGCGCTTGGTGCCCTGATGGGCCTCCCGCAGGCTGATCTGAACCTCCTGCTCATAGTCCTGGCCGCGGTGTGGGCGCATGCGGTAATTGAAACCGCCCGGCCCGGCGCCGGGGCCATAGCCGCCCTCTGTCGCGCCGCCCGGTGCGCCGCCCATCCCCCCGAAGATTTGACTGAAGAAATCGGAGAATGGACTGCCGCCGCCGAAGAGGTCCTCCAGGTCCTCTGGAGTGCCGTGGCGGACGTGTACGCGCTGCCCGCCGCCGGGAGCTGCCGAGGCCCAGCGCCCCCAGTTGAATCCGCCGGGGCCGCCACCCGCTTGCTGGTAGCTGCGCCAATCGCTGCCCAGTTGATCATACTTCTGGCGCTTCTCAGGATCGGAGAGCACTTCGTAGGCCTCGTTGATCTCCTTGAAGCGCTCCTCGGCCTGCGGATCGCCGGGGTTGACGTCGGGATGGTGCTTGCGGGCTAGCCGCCGAAAGGCACGCTTGATCTCGTCCTGATCGGCGTCCTTGCTCACACCTAGTGTGTCGTAGTAATCTCTAAATTCCATGTACTGCTTTCCTTCGGTCCATTTTGCTCAAATGGGATCGC
>CAZDYW010000599.1:0-1763 GCA_964509655.1 uncultured Anaerolineales bacterium | reverse complement strand
ATGCTATTACCGATTTTGATGGTCAAAAATCATGATAAGGGACAAGATGCAAGAAACAAGAGGTAAGAGGCAAGAAACAAGAGGCAAGAGGAAACCTGCAACCTGCAACCTGCAACTTGCCTCTTGCAACCTTATCCTAACCGGTTTCATGGGCACTGGAAAGTCTGCCGTGGGGCGCGAAGCGGCGCGGCGGCTGGGCCGCCCGTTTTTGGACATGGACGCTGAGATCGAAGCGCGGGCTGGGAAATCAATCCCGCGCATCTTCGCCGAGTGCGGCGAGGCCGCCTTTCGCGAAATGGAGCGTGTGCTCTGCAAGGAGCTGAGTTTGCGAGACGAACTGGTGATCTCCACCGGAGGCGGCACCTTGGTCGATCCCGAAAATCGTGCCCTGATGATGGCTAATGGCCCGGTCGTCTGCCTGAACGCCACACCGGAGGCGATCTTGCGCCGCGTGGGCCATAACGAGCCCCGTCCCGAGCGCAGTCGAGAGGCTCGTCCCTTGCTCGATGTGGACGATCCCCGCGCCGAGATTGAGCGGCTACTGACCGCTCGCCGAGAGGCCTACGCTTCCATCCCCTGGCAGGTTGATACCACCGATCTTTCAGTAGCGGAATGCGCCGAGCGCGTGATCTCCCTCGCGAAGGCCAAACTCCTTCCGGTGCGCTATCCCGGCGGGGCGTATGAGATTCGCATCGGCGCGGGGATGTTGGCTCACGTCGGCGGGGCGCTGCGGGCGGCCGACGTGCCGCCAGGGACGCGCGTGGCCCTCGTCTCCAACGACGTGGTCGCGCCACTCTACGCCGAGCGAGCCGAAGAGGCTCTTCACGTAGCGGGTTTGCGGCCTTTCCGCTGCGTCATCCCCGACGGCGAGCAGCACAAGACGCTCGCCACCGTCCGCTCGCTGTATGATCAATTCCTGGCGGCTGGGCTGGACCGCAGCGGGATGGTGCTCTCCTTGGGCGGCGGGGTCACGGGCGACATCGCGGGCTTCGCGGCGGCGACTTTTATGCGCGGCGTCCCTTTCGCACAGGTCCCCACGACCGTGCTCTCAATGGTGGACGCCAGCGTGGGCGGCAAGACGGGCGTCGATCTGCCGCAGGGCAAGAACTTGGTCGGCGCGTTCAAACAGCCGTTGACCGTGGTCATCGATCCCGCCGTGCTGGATACATTGGAGGAGGCGGAATTCCGTTCCGGGATGGCGGAGATGATCAAGCACGGCGTCATCGCCGATCCAGAACTGTTCGCTCTCGTTGGGGCGCCGCGCTCTGATCGCCCGACTATAGACGCCGATGTGATCGCCCAGGCTGTGCGCGTCAAGATCGATGTGGTCGAGGATGATCCCTTCGAGCACGGTCGCCGGGCCACGCTCAACCTGGGGCATACGGTGGGCCATGCACTGGAGAAGCTGAGCGGCTTTGAGCTGCGCCACGGCGAGGCGGTGAGCATTGGAATGATGGCCGCGGCCCGCATTTCGGTCGATCTGGGCCTGGCCGAGCCAGCTTTGGCGGAGCGCATTGAAGCGACGCTTGCCGCTTGGGAGCTACCGGTGCGCTGCCCACCTCTCGACAAGCTCAAGGCGCAGCCGTTCGCGGTCGAAGCGATCTGGCAGGCGATGGCCCACGATAAGAAACGCAAGGGCGACACCTTACGCTGGGTGCTTCCGCGTGCCATCGGCGAGGTGGAGATTTTCGAGGATGTCCCGCCGCCCCTGGTCAAATCCGTGCTGCGGGAGCTAGGCGCAAGCGTTTAGATTGGTTCAATCT
>CAZDYW010000598.1:0-1779 GCA_964509655.1 uncultured Anaerolineales bacterium | reverse complement strand
AGTGAGTTTGAGGTATCCAGAGATTGGCAGGCGGATCGGCGCGGGCCGGTGCGCTGGATTATTTCCCATATGGCGCGGCATAAGTTGTTCGTCGTCGGCGTATTCA
This sequence comes from uncultured Anaerolineales bacterium, assembly GCA_964509655.1. Lineage (GTDB taxonomy): Bacteria > Chloroflexota > Anaerolineae > B4-G1 > B4-G1 > CAZANJ01. The sequence continues at coordinate 1,673 of CAZDYW010000598.1, read as the reverse complement.
TCGGCGCCTTCGGCAACGCGGCGCTGGCGGCGGCCTTGCCCGTCCTCCTCGGTCGCGCCTTCGACGCCGTGACCGCCCAGCCCCCCGACGTGCGCGGATTGACCAACGCGGCCATCATTCTGGCCGTATCCCAGCTCGTGCGCGGCTTCATCCTCCAGTTGGCCCGCAACGCTTGCAGCGAGGTGATCGGACAGCGGCTGGAGCGTGACATCCGGGACGAGCTTTACGCCAGCTTGATCGGCAAGAGCACCTCCTTCCACGACTCGCAGCCCACGGGCGATCTCATGGCCCGCGCCACGAACGACGTGCGCCAGATCAACTTGATGTTCAACCCAGGGCTCAACCTGGTCATCGGTTCAGCCAATTTCCTGCTGATGCCTCTCCTCGTGGCGCCATCGATCCACCCGCAGCTTCTCCTGGCCCCAGTGGTCTATCTGCTGGCCTACGTGTTCTCGGTGCGGAGCTACCTGCGGCAGCTGCGCCCGGCCGCCGAGCGCGTCCGCCAACGCTTCGGCGAAATGAACACCACCCTGGCCGAGGCCATCGACGGCATTGAGACGGTCAAGGGCGCGGCTCAGGAGGAGCACGAGAGCGCCCGCTTCTCCCGAACGGTCACCGAATGGCGCGATGCCTACGTGGCCCAGGGCGATCTGGAGGCACGCTTCATCCCCCTGCTCCTGCTGGGGCTGGTTCAAGCGGCAGGGCTCATTCACAGCCTCTGGTTGCTCTATCAGGGCGCCATCGGCGTGGGGGACGTAGTCTCCTTCAACGGGCTGCTGCTGCTCTTCGGCTTCCCTACCTTCGCGGCCCAGTTTGCATATTCGCGCGTCTCATCAGGGGTCGCCAGCGCCCGGCGCATTCTGGAGCTGATCAATACCGAGACCAAGCTGGATCAGAACCTGGATGGCTACGACGCGCCGATGCGTGGGAGAGTGAGCTTCGAGGAGGTCACTTTCTGCTACGATGACGCCCAGCCGTGTCGAGCCGAAAAAGTGGGCGTGGTGCTGGAAAAGATCGATTTCCAGGTCGAGCCGGGGCAGACGGTGGCCCTCGTGGGGCAGACGGGCTCAGGTAAGAGCACCATCGCCAAGCTGATCAGTCGCACCTATGACGTGGACGAGGGGCGCGTGCTGATCGACGGCGTGGACGTGCGCGATTGGAACCTGGAGGCGCTGCGCCGTCAAATCTCCACCATCGAGCAGGATATTTTCCTCTTCTCCCGCTCCATCGCCGAGAATATCGCCTTCGGCTGTCCCGATGCCACACGGGCGGAGATCGAGGCCGCGGCCCAAGCGGCTCAGGCCCACGAGTTCATCACCAGCTTCGAGGAGGGATATGAGACCGTCATCGGCGAGCGCGGAGCGACACTCTCAGGCGGTCAGCGTCAACGCCTGGCACTGGCCCGCGCCTTCCTGACCAAACCCGCGATTTTGATTCTGGATGATGCCACCAGTTCCATCGATAGTGAGACGGAGGATCGCATCCAGCGGGCCATCGAGCGCGCCGCCGAGGGGCGCACGACTTTCCTCATCACCCATCGGCTCTCACAGATCCGCTGGGCCGATCTGATCGTGGTGATACGGCAAGGGCGCGTGGCAGCGACGGGCACACACGAGCAGTTGATGGAGGAATCGCCGGCCTATCGGAGCATCTTCGCGAGGTATGAACGGTAG
>CAZDYW010000597.1:0-1791 GCA_964509655.1 uncultured Anaerolineales bacterium | reverse complement strand
CTGATGCTGCCCGGCGGGGTCGATGGGCTGGACGTTTGCCGCCGCGTGCGCCGCGATCCGGGCCTGGCCGATATTCCTATCGTGATGTTGACAGCGCGCGATGAGGAGCCGGATAAGCTGATCGGGCTGGAGCTGGGCGCCGACGATTACGTCACCAAGCCCTTCAGCCCCCGCGAGGTGGTGGCCCGCGTGAAGGCCGTGCTCCGCCGCGCTCAGGGGGATTTTCAGCCCTTGAGCGTCATCCGCGCCGGTGAACTGGAGATCGATCTGACCAGGCGCAGCGTGACGGTGGCCGATGAGCCAATCTCCCTCACGCCGACCGAGTTCGACCTGCTGGCCGTGCTGGCCCAGAATCCGGGGCGGCCTTTCAGGCGCTCGCAGCTCATCGACCGAGTCTATGACGTGGCCTACGACGGCTACGACCGTGCCATCGACTCCCACATCAAGAATCTGCGCAGCAAGATCGAGCCCAACGGCGATGATTACCGCTACATCCTCACCGTCTATGGGGTGGGGTATAAGTTCAGTGAGGTGGACGGTGGCCTGTAGGGAACGGGGAAAGATGGCAGCGGGTCAAACGAGCCATTCATTTTCGAGACTTATCTCCCATCTGCGCTTCTTCTGGCAGATGTTCATCGCTTTCACGCTGGTCACCGTTTTGACCGGCGGCGGGATGTACCTGGTCGCGCGGCTTATGTTGGCCCGTCTGGGCGAGACGCCGCTCGTTTTCACCCACGTCTGGGCCGATCGATTGGGCGATTATTACACCGAGGAGGGGAGTTGGAAGGGGGTCGAGGCGATGATCGACCAGTACCCCTGTGGTCCAGATTGGGGGCCTTGGGGCGAGGCTTGGCGCCTGAACGCGATTGTGACGGGGAGCGATGGCGAGGTGGTCTATACGGATGAGGTGTCAGAGCGAGCTCTGAGGCGCTCGAAGGGACCGGGGTCTCTGCCCATCGTCGTGGACGATCGGGAAGTGGGGCGGGTGTTCGTCTCCCCTTTGTCTCTTTCAGGGGTCGAGAAGTATGCCATCATCGAGCGTGCTTTGCAGGGCCTGCTGCTGGCCGGGCTGTTCATCGGCTCCGGCAGCTTGATCGTCGGGCTGGTGCTCTCGCGGGGCATGAGCCGCCCGCTGGTCCACCTGACCGAGGCGACGCGGGAGGTTGCTGACGGGGATCTCGACGTGCGGGTTCCGACCCATTATCCGGGGGAGGCGGGTGAGTTGGCGCTGGCCTTCAATCGGATGACCGAGGATCTGGCCCGCGCCGACGAGCTGCGCCGCAACCTGACCGCCGATGTAGCCCACGAGCTGCGCACGCCGCTGAGCATCATCCGGGGCAAGCTGGAAGGTGTGCTCGATGGCGTCTATCCGGCCACGGCCGAGCACCTGGAGCCCATCGTCGAGGAAACGGAGCTGCTGACACGGCTGGTGGAAGATCTGCGCTTGCTCTCCCACGCCGAGGCCGGGCAGTTGAAACTGGAGAAGCGGCCAATGGATGTGGGCGATTTGTTGCGCGATGCGAGGGTCAACTTCGGCCCGCAGGCCGACGACCGGGGCGTGACGCTGGCACTCGATCTGCCGGCCGATCTGCCTCGTGTGATGGCTGACCGGCGCCGTATCGCGCAGGTGCTGGGCAATCTGCTGAGCAACGCGCTGCGTCACACACCGGAGGGCGGCTGCGTGACGCTCGCGGCTGCTGAGCGTGATGGCGCGGTCGCGGTGACTGTGACCGACACCGGGACGGGCATCCCGCCCGAGGACCTGCCCTACGTCTTCGAGCGTTTCTGGCG
>CAZDYW010000596.1:0-1796 GCA_964509655.1 uncultured Anaerolineales bacterium | reverse complement strand
GAACTGTCGCCAGAGCCGGAAGCGACCAGAGCGGACCCGTTGGTGCTGGTGAAGATCGCGCCGGTAGGCCCTTGGGCGGCTAGGGCTACACTCCCTCCGGAGGTCGAGGTGTGTCCGAAATAGCCAGCGTAGCCATCGGAGGAAGCAGCCTCCCCGTAGACGCCGTAGGTGGTGCTGGTGAAGGCATTGGCGATTCCCCGGACGCCGATGCTGTCCTGCCCCTCGGCGACGCCGTTCACGCCCCAGCCAAACTGGGAATCGGACACGCCCCAGACGCCCACCGAACCGTACTCGTAGGCGTAGCCGTAGAGGCCCACCGGATAGCCCAAGGACGTCCTGCGTCCGAGCTTGGCGCCCACTACGCCCTCATCCACGCTCACCGACCCAGACCGGACTTGAAACAGATTCTCCTCGCTGCCTACCGAGCCGCTGATGATCACCCCGGGGCGCAGGCCGTTGGCATAGGGCACCGGTTGAATCAACTGACAACCGATAACCGAACCCTCGACCTTGGTCTGTAGCCACAGGGCCTGCCCGTTGAAGTGGGTCTGATCGAAGCTCAGACTCACGCTGAAGACACCATCGCTGACCACCACCGTGTGCGTCAGGGGGGTGCCCACGCTCATCGTGCAGGCATCATTGGCGTAGAGCCCGAAGACCATCTCCCGCTCGCCGCTTACACGCTCACCATTCTCTCTGAGTACGCCTTGATACGAAAACCCATTGGTCACAACGCCGGTGCTTGCCAGTAGCGCTCCTGAGGCCCTTTCGGCCTCCCCCTGCTCTGGCCTCCGTGCGCCGACGCTCAACCTCATCACCAGGATCACCGCCAGCACTGCGATCAACACACTCGCTAAAAACTTCCATTTCCTCATCTTCCTCATCAAAGGTCTCCTATCCCTAACCTGGCAGAGCCAGAACCAAAGACTTCTACCGTAGGAGCGCGGAGAACGCTGAGAGGGACAAACTTAAAAATCTCCACGTGCCCTGCGGTGAGTTTTCTTGCTCGTCTCGCGTCTCTTGACCTCTATTGTGGATACTCCTATCCTTCCTCCAGACAATCGACAACGGCATCGTACTTCTCGTGGATCATACCCCGGTCAAATTCCCACATCTCCTCCAACATAGCATCCTGTTCCGCCTGACTGAAGTACCCCATCGAGGCGGGGAAGAACCGCTTATCCTCTTTCTCAATGTGATAACGCTCCTTTCTTGCCGAATTTCTGCGGCTGACAATCCCGGATGGTGGTGCCAAGACGACCATTCAGGAGTGATCTTTCTGGTTATGCCAGCGTGGCCTCCAACTCGATCTCCAGCCCGGGGCGCAGCAGGTTGGAGACAGGACAGCCTCCATCTGCTTCCTCCGCGACCTGCTGGAACGTCGCCTGGTCGATGTCCGGCACGCGACCACGCACCGTCAGGTGCATCCTCGTAATCGCGAAGCCGCCGCCCTCCAGACGGGAGAGCGTGATTGCCGCATCGGTCTCAATCGTCTCGGGCTCGTATCCCTTCCCACTGAGCGTGCCCGCTGTTGCAGGCCTCCCTCTAAACTGGAGTAATAGCCACCACACCATTAGTATAGCACATAAAAAGAGCCCCAACCGGTGGCGTCGGTTGGGGCCCAGATTGGACTGAGTTGAATTAAGTTGGAATTCCGTTGGAAGGAAAGAAAGTTACACAAAAGAGTTCAAAATTGTTATGGGCCAGATTGTTTGATCAAAAAAGAGCACATTCCGGCCAAGGCTCATATGGGAAATTGGGTGAAGCTGATTACGAGTCCCGTTGACCTGGGCTGC
>CAZDYW010000595.1:0-1796 GCA_964509655.1 uncultured Anaerolineales bacterium | reverse complement strand
TCGATGGAGCCCCACGTTTCCGCCCCATCGGGACGGCGCCCGTAAGAGATGTCCTCCTGCTGCTGGCCGAAGGTTATGAAATCGAGCGGAACGTTGCCATGGACGTCAGCGGCGAAGAGCCCGATCTCCTCCCCATCGGCGTCCAGCTTGAAGTCGGCGTGCAGCGCCCCTTGCTCCGTATCCCGATCACACCACACCAACAGGTAGCCCCCAGGCGGAATAACCGTTCCCTCCGCGAACTGCCATCTCTCAAGGCCAGCGGAGAATGAAGCGACGTCGTCGGTGAGATACATCCCATCCAGCGTCGCCGTCACCGCGCCGGCGTTGTACAGCTCGACCCAATCGTCATACTCGCCGGCCTCATCCCGATTGACGCTCTCATTGTCCGCCAGGAACTCGTTGATCACCACCGGCGGCGGAGTGTATCCGACCAGGTAGCGATGCGTGACCGTGGGCGCACCGGCGGGTTGCAACGTCGTCTGTCCCATCCCGTCCAGCGCCTCAAAATAGTAGCGCACCAGCGTCCCCTCGGATTGCACCGGAAGCTGCGCGAAGTATGCCGCGCCTTCCTCCCCACCGCAGGCCATCGGCGCGTTCTGGAAGCCGCCGCCAACATCATACCGCAGCGTGACGGAGACACCGGAGAGCCCATCGGTGAGGACAGCGGTTACCGTCACGCTCTCGCCTGCGCCGGGCCAATCGGGATCGCGCGTCACCTCCAGGAACTGCGGCGCGTGCAGCCGATTGGATGCGCCGGGCGTGGGCTCCTCCAGCGCCTGCCACGCGCTGTCATCACCCATCCCCGATTCCGCCGAGGGAGCGGGAAATCGTCCCCAGGAGACATCCGGCGCTTGTGGCGGGAAGTAGGCCGCGTCGATGGGCGCGTAGTAGCCAGCCTCGCCGTCGAAGAGGCCGACGTATTCGCCCGCGCCGGAGAGGCGGAAGTTGAGGTGAGCGCCCGCACCGTCCCCATCGGCCCACAGCAGGAGATAGCCCTCGGCCGGCGCGACGACGCCTTCGGGGATGCGGTACTGAGTGCTATTGCCCACGTTGTCGCTGAGATGCATGCCGCCGAGGTCGATATCAACCGCCCCGGCGTTGTAAATCTCGATCCAATCATCGCGCTCGCCATCCTCGTCCTCCAGCGTGTACGTGTTGAGCGCCATCAGCTCGTTGATGAAGAGCGGCGGGCGCTGCCAGCCGACGATGACGCGGTAGTCCTTGTTTGGCCAGCCGGGGCGGTCGATGGTGCGCATGCCCATCTCATCATACGCCTCGATGTAATACTCCACCCAGGTGCCATCGGGCTGCGCCGGTAGGACGGCTCGGTAAAGCGACTCGTTCCCGCCTGAGTTCTCCATTGGGGCTGACTGGTAATCTTCCGGCGGCTGCGATCCCGCCGCGAAAGCGCGATACCACAGCGTGGCCGTGACCACCTCGGCGAAAATCGCCCGCTCGCCCGTTTCGCCTGGGGTGATGGTAGCCGTGACGGTGATAGGTGAACTTGACGTGGGCACGGTCGGTGAATGGGTCGCGCCCGTGATCGACGGGGGGCGGCCCTGATTGAGCCAGCCGGGCGTCGGCGCGTCGAACGCTTGCCAATTCTCGCCGCCATCCGGCATGCGCCCGTAGGAAGTGTCGGTCGGCTGAGCGGTGTAGGTCAATACGGAGATGGCGACGCTGTCCGCGAGTGGCGCGGCCAGATTGCGGTCGAACAAGTCACGGTCAAAAAGAGCTATCCGCCCGCCGCCAGCGTCCAGCGCGAAGTTCGTGTGCAGAGCGCCCTCGTCTGGCTC
>CAZDYW010000594.1:0-1807 GCA_964509655.1 uncultured Anaerolineales bacterium | reverse complement strand
GCCAGAGGCCGGGATCTGGCGATCCCTGATGAGCAACAGATAAATGCAATTGCTCCTGGTAAAGAACCTTCCTGAAAGCTACAAAAGCGGTTTTGCTGAGACAGGGACCTGTGGCTGCAACTGTATTTTGTCCAACGCGACTACGGCGCAGCTTTCGGGAAGGTGATAAAAGGAGACACTTATGAAAAACTTGACCATTATCGAGACTATCCTGCGCGATCGCAAGAGCTTCTTCATGGAGATCCGCGAGGGCAGGAGACTGGGTGAGAAGATGCGCGCGATGCTCATCTCCAGCTTCATCTTCTTTGCCCTCTACGGCGCGGTGATGGGCTCCAGCCACAGCCTGTGGCAGGCCCTCAGCTCCGCCGTCAAGCTGCCCCTGCTGTTCCTGACTACGCTAGTCGTCTGCGCGCCCACGCTCTACTTCTTCAACCTCAACTTCGGCTCCAACCAGAGCCTGGGCCAGAACGTGGCGCTGATGCTGACCACCATCACGGTCACGTCGGTGCTGCTGCTCAGCTTCGCGCCGGTGGTGATGTTCTTCCTGCTCACCACCAGCCAGTATCAGTTCTTCAAGCTGCTCAACGTGGGTTTCTTCACCATCTCCGGGTTGGTGGGCGTGACTTTTCTGGGGCAGGGGATGCGGGTCGTCTCCTACGGCGGCAGCGAGAGGGCCAGCGCCCGCCGGACGGTGATCTGGCTGTGGATTCTTCTCTACGCTTTCGTCGGCAGCCAGATGGCCTGGACGCTGAGGCCCTTCGTCGGTGCGCCCGGCTTGCCCTTCGAGCCCTTCCGGCAGCTGGGCGGCAACTTCTACGCCAACATCTTCGCCAGCATCGGCGAGATCTTGGGCTTCGTCACGGTGAGGTAGCGCGATGAACGAAAAAAGAAACGCTCGTTTGGATCAGTTGCTCGAACTGCTGGCCGAGGAGGTGGCGGAGCGGCTGCGGGATAAGTTCTGGGTCTATGACGCACGGTCGGAGCGCGAGGCGGTGCCACCGGAAGCGATTGAGCGTCCTCAGGCGGAAGAGACACCTCCCGAGCCGTCGGAGCCAGCGCCGCAACCTGAGCCGGAGCCGATCACAGCCTCAGCGGAACAACCGTCGCCAGAGCCGAAGCCCGAAACCGAGGTCAAAGAGGAGGTTGAGCAGGAGCTGGAGGAGAGGGAAGCGCCGCCGCTGCCTTCTCACACGGCGCGGCTGCTGGGTCGGATGGCGCTCGGTCTGCTGATCGCGCTGGTGCTGATCAACATCCCCTTCAACCGCCACGGCACCACGCTGGCCACCGCCATGCCCGATAACCGCGCGCTGGTCATCCGCGATGGGCTGGTGGTCAAGGAGGAGGATGGGCCCAAGATCTACGTCTACCAGGACGGCCAGTTCCGGTGGATCAGCAGCCTGGAGGCTTTCGAGCGCCGGGGTTTCACCTGGGAGGACGTGCACGTCGTGGAGAATGGCTTTCTGGACGATTACCAGATCGGCCCGCCGATCCACGTGCTGCTGAAGTGCAACGGCAGTCCCCACATCTACCGCATCGAGGAGGGGAAGAAGCGCTGGATCGTGGACATCGAGGCCTTCGAGGCCGCGGGGCACGTGTGGGAGGACGTGCATTTCGCCTCTTGTAGCTATCTGCGGAATCTGCCGGACGGGGAGACGATCCCGCCCGGGCACGGTCCGCCGCCGCAGCCGTGAGGTTGGGGGAGTGGAATCGCAGGCTTTGTGGGGCATCCGAGATGCTACTTGACTGCGCGATTCCAGGTGTTACTTTTTGCCTCAGTATTGAGGGGACAATTGCTTGGGTGGCTTAA
>CAZDYW010000593.1:0-1808 GCA_964509655.1 uncultured Anaerolineales bacterium | reverse complement strand
TGAAGTCTTCCCATGCCTGGCAATCCTGTGTATAATAACGTGAAACGTAAAACGTAAAGCGTAGAACGTAAAGCATAATGCGTGAAATGGAGCGGGAGGGGCTATGCTAGGGAAGATTCTGACGGAAGAACAGGAAGAATTGCTCAAGGCCGAGCGTAGTTGGTTGACAAAATTGCAGAAGATGTTGGCCCGTTTCGGCGCAGATCCGGAGGATCAGGCGGCGCTGGAACGCTCCGTGCGTCAACTGGATGAGCTCTTCCTGCTGGTAGTAGTTGGGGAGTTCAACGCCGGAAAGAGCGCTTTCATCAACGCGCTGCTAGGTCAGCCGCTGCTGGAGGAAGGAGTCACGCCCACCACGACACACATCCATCTGCTCAAGTACGGGGAGAACTTCGAGAGGATCGCGTCCGAGGCTTCGCGCGATGTCTTCACCGCACCAGTTCCCCTGCTGAAAGAGATCAACGTCGTGGACACCCCCGGCACCAACGCGATCCAGCGCCAGCACGAGGCCATCACGCAGGAATTCGTCCCACGCTCCGACATCGTGCTGTTCGTCACCTCGGTCGACCGCCCGTTCACGGAGAGCGAGCGGGTCTTTCTGGAGCTCATCCGCAGTTGGGGCAAGAAGGTCGTCGTGGCGCTCAACAAGACCGATATGTTATCCGGCCCCGAGGACCTGGCGAATATCGAGCGTTTCATCACCGACAACGCACGCACGCTGCTGGGCTTCACGCCGGAGATATTCCCGGTCTCGTCGCGGCAAGCGCTGCGGGCCAAGCAGGCCGAGGATGAGACGCTCTTGGAGCAGAGCGGCTTCGCGGCCCTGGAGAGCTACATCGCCGCCACATTGGACGAGGAAGAGCGCATCCGCCTAAAATTCAACAACCCCTTGGGCGTGGGACTCCATCTGATCGACAAATACCTCCAGGTGGTGGATGGGCGGGTAGAGCTACTGCGGAAGGATTTTGAGGTCGTGGAGGACATCGAGCGGCAACTGGAGGCTTATCGCGAGGATGTGACGCATGAGTTCCACCTGCGCCTGAAGGATGTTGAGAACGTGCTTTACAAGTTTGAGAATCGGGGAATGATCTACTTCGACGAGACTATGCGCCTGGCGCGGATCTTCGACCTGGTCCAGAAGGCCAAGTTGGAGGAGCAATTCAAGCGTGAGGTGGTCGCCGATGTGCCCCAGGTGATCGACGCCCAGGTCGAGGAGATCATCGACTGGCTGATTGCCAGCAACCTGGGCCAGTGGCAGGCGGTGATGGAGCATGTGCAAAGCCGCCGCGAGGAGCACGCAGAGAGAATAGTGGGCCAAGTGGGCGGCGCCTTCGATTATGACCGCACGCGATTGATCGATACAGTGAGTCGCCGAGCGCGGCAAGCGATGAGGGATTACGACGAGGAGGCCGAGACCCAGCGCGTCGCCGAATCTCTGCAAAGGGCCGTCGCCAGCACAGCTTTGGCGGAGGTGGGCGCGGTGGGGCTGGGCGCGATCATCACCACGCTGGCGACGACGGCCGCGGCCGACGTGACCGGCGTCTTGGCGGCGGGAGCAGTCGCGGTGCTGGGATTATTCGTCATCCCCGCCAAGCGCCGACAGCTCAAGCAGGAGTTCCGCGACAAGATTCTCTCCGTGCGCGAGCGGCTGACACACGTGCTCACAAGCCAGTTCGACCGAGAGCTGAAGCGCAGCCTGAGCGAGATTGAGGGCGCGATCTCCCCCTACACCCGTTTCATCCGCGCCGAGCACAAGCACTTGCACGATACGCGGCGGGAATTGCTAAACGTCAAAGAGCGGTTGGAAG
>CAZDYW010000592.1:0-1808 GCA_964509655.1 uncultured Anaerolineales bacterium | reverse complement strand
TATTGTGTCAGCGCTAGATCGCCGGTTTGACTAAGGAACTGGGCAGCGTGGCGTAGTCGAGGATCTCAGCTATGGCGGGATACTCGTCGGTAGGATAGCCGTCCTCACGCCAGGCAGCGACGTTTTGTTGTATCAGCTCATAGAGATGAGACATTGGATAGTTGTCCTCCCAAGCAGCAAGCTTATCAATTCAAAAGACGTACCTTCAATTTCTATTTTATCACGGCCCTGTTTACGACACAAACGCAGATTCCGGCTGAGGCTTTGTGCATCGTTATCGGGGGTGGGAGATTAGGGAAGCCATCTGCGGAGATGTCTAGCGAATGTGAGCTTTTAATGCCAAACAGCCCCAACCTTCCCAGGTCGAGGCTGTTGTGTTTTGGCCATGTCGGCTATCTTACACGATGGCCTGTTCACGGTCCGGGCCGACGCCGATGAAAGTCACCGGCAAGCCCGCGTTCTCCTCGATGAAGGCTACATAATCCTGCGCGGCAGTGGGCAGGTCTTCGCGGCGGCGCACCCCGGTGATGTCCTCCTCCCAGCCATCCAGCTCCTCGTAGACGGGCCTCCACTGGGCCAACTGGGCCACGCCAAACTCAGCCGGAAAATGCCGGATGCGTTCCCCCTCACACTCGTAGGCCACCGCCACCTTGAGCCGCTCCAGCCCGCTCAGCACGTCCAGCTTGGTCAACGCCAGCTCATCCAGCCCGTCGATGCGGGCCGCATAGCGCAGAATGACCAGGTCGAGCCAGCCGCAGCGGCGGGGACGCCCCGTCGTCGTCCCGTACTCGTTGCCCACGTCCCGGATCTGGTCGCCGACCTCGTCCAGCAACTCGGTGAGGAACGGGCCCTTGCCCACGCGGGTGGTGTAGGCCTTCGCCACGCCGACGACGCGGGAGACGTATTTGGGGCCAAAGCCCAATCCCGTCAGCGCGCCACCGGCCACCGGCGAGGAGCTGGTCACATAGGGATAGGTGCCATGATCCAGATCGAGCAGCAAGCCCTGGGCGCCCTCGCAGAGCACCGTCTTTCCGGCCTCCAACGCCTCGCCCACCAGCGCCGATCCATCGGCGAGATAGGGAGCCAGCCGCTCGGCATACTCACGATACTGGGATGCGGCCTGTTCCGGCGAGAGCGGCTCCATACCATAAAGCTCCAGCTTGCGGTTGTGCTCCTGCACCCGCGCGGCGACGCGCTCGGCGAAGCGATCAGGGTCGCCCATCTCGCCGGCGCGGAGGTTGACGCGGGCGGCCTTGTCGGCGTAGGTCGGGCCGATGCCCCGCTTGGTGGTGCCGATGGCTCCCTTGCCGCGCGATGCCTCTCGCGCCCCGTCGAGAGCGCGATGGGTGGGCAAGATGATGTGAGCGGCCGCGCTGAGCTTCAGCCGCGTGGGACTGACATCCACGCCTCGTTCGATCAACTGATCCAGCTCCGTGATCAGCGTCTCCGGATTGACCACCACACCGGCGCCGATGAGGCAAGTGAGATCGGAGAGAATCCCCGAAGGCGTCAGATGCAGCTTGAGCGTCAGCCCTTCGGCGACGACAGTATGTCCGGCGTTGTCGCCGCCGTTGAAACGAGCGACGAGATCGGCCTCACGGGCCAGGTCATCCACCACGCGGCCTTTTCCCTCATCGCCCCACTGAGTTCCTAATACGATAATCGCAGACATCGCCCTCCCTCCTGATAAACTCCCAGTTATTGAGGTGCAAAGCACTTCTGAAAATGCGTTGCACCTGCGTCATTCTAATCATACACGAGAAAGGGAAGCGCGTCAATCGATTGTATTCACTCACGTAAAATGTTAC
>CAZDYW010000591.1:0-1809 GCA_964509655.1 uncultured Anaerolineales bacterium | reverse complement strand
AGAGGCCCCATTGGTAAACGAGCACAACCGACCATCATCGGTCCATCCAGAACTGTATGACGAAGAGTATTTCCTGAGCGCGTGCGAGGGATACGAGGAATTCATCGCCAGCAAGGGCGAGTACTTCTCGCGGCGATTGCAGCAGGCCTTCGCAGTGGCCGAGGTGATGCCCGGCATGCGCGTGCTCGACATCGGCTGCGGGCGCGGCGAGATCGTGCGCCGCTGCGCCCAACTGGACGCTCAAGCCCACGGGATTGACTACGCGCCGACCGCCGTGCGCATAGCCCGAAAACTGATGACGAACGACGAGACACCTCCCGTGGGCCTCTACCAGGCCGACGCCAAATACCTGCCCTTCGTCGAGGGTTCATTCGACCGCGTGCTGATGTTCGATCTGGTCGAGCATCTTCACCCCTGGGAGCTGGATCGGGCGCTGGCGGAGGCACGGCGCGTGCTGCGGCCCGACGGGCAGCTCATCATCCACACCGCGCCCAACGTCTGGTATGATCGCTATGCCTACCCGGTGGTGCGTCTGGTGCGCGTCCTGATGGGACAAGGTAAGCGTTACCCCAGGGATCCCAGGGCCATCATCCCCGCCAACCTCGACGTCCACGTCAACGAGCAGAGCGGGCTGAGCCTGTGGCGGGTGCTGCGCAAGGCCGGCTTCCGCCCCCAGGTCTGGCTGGACACGCCGCCGCAAGATCGCCGGGAGAGCTGGCTCTTCCGCATCGCGCGTCACGTGCTCTTCAACTGGCCGCCCTTCCGCTGGTTCTTCGAGCGGGAGGTGTTCGCGGTGGCCAGTATAGACGCGCGGCCTTCAACAGGATTCACAGGATGAAAGATCGACGCCCGGTCGACGAATTGTCCATAGAGGAATTGGAGGAGATTCTGCGCCTGCGCAAACGGGACGCGCGGCTGGAACGTCTGCGCCAACGCGGCAAGGATAGCGGAGGCAGCGAACTCGATCCGCTGGCGCCGGAGCCGATGGAGCCCAGGAAGCCCGCCCTTCCGACGGCACATCGTCGCTTCCAGGACAGCGGCGCCCCCGCCCGCTATCGAGCCCAATCGCTGGACGATTCCCCGGCTGAACCGGCGAGAGGGAAGCGTTCAAGCCAACGCCGCCCCATCCGCTGGGATTGGCTGCGCGATAAGAGTCTGCTGGTGGTGGAAGCGGTTTTGTTGGTGGCGCTGGCCGTGGTGCTGATCATCTCCGTGACGAAGCTGGATGAGATCAACGAGGCCTCCAGTCAGGCCCAGCAATTGCCCACCCCGACGCCCACGCCGCCCATCAGGGTGATACTGCCGGGCGGCCACACGCCCCCCGATTCGCCTGGTGGCCCCGCGCCGGCCGAGATTCCGGCCCATCTGCAGGATCTGGTGAAAGCGATCACGCCGCTGCCGGTGCCCACGCCCGGGCCGGAGCAGGCCGTGCGCATCCAGATCCCGGCCATCGAGGTCGACGCGCCGGTCGTGGAGGGGGATGACTGGGAGACGCTCAAGCAGGGCGCCGGTCATCACATCGGCAGCGCCAATCCGGGCGAGCGGGGCAACTGCGTCATCTCGGCCCACAATGACATCTTCGGCCAGATATTCCGTCATCTGCCGGAGCTCGACCTGGATGACGAAATCTTCGTCCACACCGCCAGCCGCGTTCACCGCTATATCGTCACCCAGAAGCGCATCATCGAGCCGACGGAGACAGGCGTGATGGAGCCCACCTCCAGCCCGGTGCTGACGCTGATCTCCTGCTATCCCTACGGCGTCGATACTCACCGCATCGTGGTGATAGCGGAGTTGCAACAGTAGTGC
>CAZDYW010000590.1:0-1811 GCA_964509655.1 uncultured Anaerolineales bacterium | reverse complement strand
TCCTGTGCAATTGTAGCACGGTCTGGAAATGGGCACAATTGGCCACGAAGCGACTCTACCCTCACATACGAGCATCTCCAGCTTGACGCAGAGGCGCAGAGGCAAAACATATAAAAACTCTGGCCAAGTTATTGAGAAGATGCACTTTGTCCCTAAATGTGGCTCGGATTTGGCAATCCGAGCCGAGCACCACGCGAAATCCCAAAGAGCCCGGCGGGTCAAAGGGCTAGACTTGACTTGCAAGAGACGAGAAGATACGTATACTACCTGATGGAGCATTACCTCGTCGGCAAGCTAGAAGTTCCTCTGTGGCAAGCCGTGAATTGCTAGAGAATTTCAAGTTCCTTTTTGAAAGGAGGGAAAATCATGAGGGAAAACCATCTCAAAACTGTCATCTGGAGCGTAGCGTTACTGCTGTTATCTTGGACCTTCATCACCGCCAGCGCAGGCCCATCCTCGGTGAGGGATAGCGACCCAGCGGTGCAGGATTTGCCACCAACGCCTACCCCAGAGGCTGAATCTTCTTGTCCAACGGTCGAGAGCGTCGAAGCTGAAACATTGGGGAGCGTACCGTTGGCCCCCTCGGCCCTTCCAGAAGCAGCTTATGTTTACACCGACGCCACCGGTCTGGAGAACATCAATGGCTACGATTGCAGCAGCCCGGCGGTCTTGACCATCGATGTCGGCGATGCGTTCACCGTCGGCGATGTGGACGTGGGGATCAACCTCAACCACGAGAGACGGGGCGACGTCTTCATCTCCTTGGAAAGCCCCGAGGGCACCGTCGTGGAGTTGATCGAGGATCCCAATGTCGAGGATCGCAGCGATAACTACGACGTGCGCGTGGACGATGTCTCGCCCAATCCGCGCGATGATGGCGACGACGATAACACCGCCTACCCCTACTACGAGCGCACCATCGCCCCGGTCACGCACTACCTCAACACCGGCGGGCTGAACGCCTTCGAGGGCGAGGACGCAGCGGGCACATGGCAACTCCGCGTCTGCGACCAGGACACGGGATCCCACGATGGCGATCTCAACCGCTGGACTCTCTTCTTCCGCGAGCCGGCGCCGGAGTTCGACCGCCTGGGTATCAAGGGGGCGCCCTACAAGATCGAGTCGGGGGATGTCGTCACCTACGCGCTCTATCTCCGCAACACCGGCAGCCTCACCGCCAGCCAGCTTCTCATCAACGATAGCTTGCCCTCTGGCGTTACGCAGCATGCACCGGCCACATTTGAAACATCATACGGCGCCACTTCGGTCCTCTCCAGCGCCACCGATCCCATCACCTGGTACGGGAGCATTCCGCCAGGTGGGATTCTCATCGCCTACATCCCCGTCGATGTCACGGCTGACGCGCCGGCGATGATCACCAACACCGCCGTCATCAGCGATCCAACGCTGGCGGAGCAAGTGACGATCTCGGCCACCTCGCGCGTCTATGAGGCTGGCGCAATTCACTATTATCAAGGCGTGAACCTCTGGACAGGGACGGCCGCTGATCGCACAGCGGCTGGCGATTGGACATTTGGCGGCGATTGGGGCTACTTTTTGTTTCCTGTCCCCATCATCGGCCCGCCGCACGCACACTCTGGCGTGCTGGCTTTCGGCACAAATCTGGCGAGCGCTTATAGTGACGATACCGACAGCACGATGACGGGTGTACTGGATTTGACCGCGATTCCCTCGGATCGGGAGGTGACCCTCCAGTGGTGGGAGTGGCTGGATATGGCCGCCAATGATGAGGCCTACGTCGAGATCGCCTCCAGCGATTACCCCACGCCCACACTGTTTTACGGTCAGCA
>CAZDYW010000589.1:0-1811 GCA_964509655.1 uncultured Anaerolineales bacterium | reverse complement strand
CTCAGGTTTGAAACCGGTTTGAGAAATCTAGAAAATCACAAACCAACAAGTCCCGAATGAAATTTGTGGGGATCGAAAATGTTAAGGACGATGGACGCAAACTCCCGAATCAAGTGCGACGCTATCGAGTACGCCGCGGGCGATACTGGATCGCCTCGGCCAGATGAGCCGTCTCTATATCCGTGCATCCCGCCAGATCCGCGATGGTGCGAGAAAGCTTCAAGATGCGATGGAAGGCGCGGGCGCTCATCTGTAACTGCTGCATCGCAGCACGCACCAGGCTTCGGCCAGCTTCGTCGAGGCGACAGATCCGCCGCACCTCTCCCGGTCCCATATCGGCGTTGCAGGAAAGCGGCGTATCCTCAAAGCGCTGGCGCTGCACCTCACGCGCCCGCTCGACCCGCTTCCGGATCGCCTCCGAGGGCTCGCCCAGGCGGTCATTGGTCAGCTTGTTATAATCCACCCTGGGCACTTCGATGTGAATATCGATGCGATCCAACAATGGCCCGGAGATGCGCTTCTGGTAGCGCGTCACAGTGGTTGGGCTGCAAGTACATTCGCGCACTGGATCGCCGTAGTAGCCACAGGGGCAGGGATTCATCGCTGCGATAAGAGTGAAGTTGGCCGGGAAGGCCAAACTTCCTGTGGCCCGCGAGATCACCACTTGATGATCCTCAAGAGGCTGTCGGAGCACCTCCAGCGTGCGGCGGCTGAATTCGGGTAACTCGTCGAGGAAAAGCACCCCGCGATGGGCCAGGCTGATCTCGCCGGGGCTGGGCCAATGGCCGCCGCCCACCAGCCCGGCGTGACTGATGGTATGATGGGGCGCGCGGAACGTCCGGTTCCGAATGAGTGGAGTATCCGGCGGCAAAAGCCCGACGATGCTATAAATCTTCGTCACCTCCAGAGCCTCTTCAATGGTCATCTCCGGAAGAATGGAGGGCATCGAGCGGGCCAACAGCGTCTTGCCTGCACCTGGCGGGCCACTCATCAAGACATTGTGAGACCCAGCTGCGGCCACCTCTAGCGCTCGCTTGACGTGCTCTTGCCCCTTTATCTCGGCGAAATCGGTCGCGTAGGAAGGCTCGGGAATGTCGAGGGGATTCTGATCGAGATCGTAGGGGGGAATGTCGCGCAGGCCCTGCAAATGGGCCGCCAGTTGACCGAGATGTTCGACGGGGATCACTTCCAGGCCATCGATCAGGGCCGCTTCAGGAGCGTCGTCGGCGGGTACGAAGATGCGCGACAGTCCTTGCTCATTAGCTACCGATGCAAC
This sequence comes from uncultured Anaerolineales bacterium, assembly GCA_964509655.1. Classification (GTDB taxonomy): domain Bacteria; phylum Chloroflexota; class Anaerolineae; order B4-G1; family B4-G1; genus CAZANJ01. The sequence goes on along the minus strand of CAZDYW010000589.1, from coordinate 535 downwards.
TGGCAAGATACCATCGACATGCCGCACCGACCCATCGAGGGAAAGCTCGCCGATGATGAGTGCATCCTCAACTTCCTGGGGCCAGACCTGCTCCGAGGCCACGAGCACACCGACGGCAATGGGCAGATCGTAGGCCGGCCCCTCCTTGCGGATGTCCGCCGGGGCCAAGTTGACCGTGATACGTTTGCCGGGGAAAATGAGACTCGAATTCTTGATCGCGGAGCGCACGCGCTCGCGCGATTCCTTCACCGCGGCGTCCGGCAATCCGACGACGGTCAGCGAAGGCATACCGCGCGAAGTATCCACCTCTACTTGAACGAGAACTCCGTCCAATCCCTGTAGAGCGCAACTGGTGACGTTAGCAAGCATAAAAAACTCCCATGATGATACAGCTCCTGAACGTGCGCAAGGCCTGAGCAAGGGTTAGTGTACCATAGAGCAACAGTGAGGACAAGCCGTGTTGGGTATTTTATCCCTTGCGCAAAGTAAATTTACCCTGAAAGGGAAAATTTGCAAGACATGTCAGATAGTGATG
>CAZDYW010000588.1:0-1812 GCA_964509655.1 uncultured Anaerolineales bacterium | reverse complement strand
CAGTTTGTGCTCTAAGGGGATCGTCAGATCCCCGTCCCAACTACCGTTTTGAGACGGTTTTCGTCGCGCAGAGCCGGGATCTGGCGATCCCTGGTGAGCGTAAACTGGCGGAGGATTTCCGCCGAGCTGTACTAGCCCCTCGAAGGCCTCCACGTCGAGGGCGTAATCGCTGCTTGTGTTGAACTGGAGCGTGCGGCGGGTGATCAGCAAGAAGGGGGGATCGGCTTCGTGGTCACCGATACTTTTGCGCAGATCGTAGAGAGCATAACGCAGATTGGCGAGGGCGTTACGCTCGCACCGTCCGGGCCACAGCAGTTCGGCCAGCGCCTCGCGGCGATGCACGCGATCCGCTTCGACAGCCAGGTAGGCCAGCAGTGCCTTGACCTTGTTCGACTCGAAGCCCGTGACTGGCTCATCATCTATCTTGGCATGAAAAGGACCGAGCAGGGAAAGTGACAAGTGTGACATGTTTCCTCTTGGGAAAATTAGTCCCGCCCCTATCCAGCAGTATTATATCGCACTGGAAAAGTTTAATCAACCTCACGCTTCCCCACGTTTTCCCCACGTTCGGTTGGTATAATGAATCTGGCGTGGGTTCTTTACGATATTGCAAGGAGCGACTATGAATGCCGATCAACGACGTTACTTCGCCTATATGTTGCGCCTGTGGGAGGTCAGCAATGAAGGAAATTTGGTCTGGCGGGCTTCGCTGGAAAGCCCTCACACCGGTGAGCGCCACGGGTTCGCCGATCTGGAGGCGCTGTTTAGCTTCTTGAAGGAAAAGGCGGAGGAAACACCTTTGGATTTAGAGGGAGGATTGAACGATGAACACAGAGCTTGAAGTCAAGAGGGGAAATCATACTTTGGCCGACCATTTATCTGCACGAGGAGGTGCGAAAATGTTGTTCGACAAGATCAAGTTAGTGGCTCAAGTGATCGGCTTTATCTGTATCGGTCTGCTGGCCGTCTACGGCGGCGTGGTCGCGGCGACCGGCGGACCGCCAGCCTGGGCCGCGGGCGCTGCTGCGCCCACCGCGCCCGAGGATATCACACCCGCCCTGATCAGCTACCAGGGCACCCTGCGCGATGACAGCGATAACCCCGCCAACGGAACCTACGATATGGTGGTCGCGATCTGCCAGAACGAGGACGGCACCGGCCAGCTTTGGAGCGAAACCCACAACGACGTGGAGGTGCGCGAGGGTCACTTCAACCTGTTGCTGGGCGAGAAGACCGCGCTTTCGCGCGAGGACTTTGTCGATCCCAGCCTCTACATCGAGCTGACCGTGGACGGGCAGGTGATGACGCCGAGACAGCGCTTCGCCGCCGTGCCCTACGCCATCTCCGCCACCTACGCCACCAAGCTCAGTGCGCCCGACGGCGACCCGGCGGAGGCGGTGTGGGTGAATGACGATGGCGACGTACATGTCGGCTCGGGTCAGCAATCGACGATGGTCGCGCTGCATGGGATCACGCCGACGCTGCGCTTTAATCATAGAGACGGGCAGGCCGAGGTGGACCTCAGGGCCAACGGGGGGGAGTTCGAGATCACAGAGCCTGACGATGGGGATGATCTCTGGTTGAAAATCAACAACGACGGCCAGGTGGGCATTGGAAAGGATCCGGAGTTGAAGCTGGACGTGAATGGCTGGGCCAGTGTGTCCGGCAAACTGGGCGTCGGGACGACGAGTCCTGATGAAGAGCTATCCGTCATCGGAATCGTTCGTGGCGCGGACACCGTTAGTGAAACCGAGTACACGGAGATCGGTCACGGAGGCGGCAATGGCTACATCAACACAGTCGGTGATGGAG
>CAZDYW010000587.1:0-1826 GCA_964509655.1 uncultured Anaerolineales bacterium | reverse complement strand
AGTATGAGCAAAAAGAACTCCTCAGCATTACAGGACTTCCGTCGGGCACGCGGTCGAGCGACCTTGCAGCAGATCATAGCCCGTCTGACAGGCCGCTCGGTCGATCTTCTCTCCTACGAAGATGTGCGCCGGAAACTCAAAGTGGGTGGAGTCAGCAAGCGGAAGCTGGAGAGAATCCCTCTCGACGCCGTCGTCGGCAGCGTTGGGCGCTATAACGACTTCACGCGCAGCTTCCTTCCTCGACAGGACGATGACGAAGAGCGTTGGGTCAGAGTGAGGAAAACGGTGAGCGATCCAACGCAGACCGCCCCGATTGAGGTCTACAAAATCGGCCAAGTCTACTTCGTGCTAGATGGCAACCATCGCGTATCCGTGGCCCGACAGCTCGGCGCGACGCACATCCGGGCCTACGTGGTCGAAGTTCGCACTAAAGTCCCCCTCTCTCCCGACACTAAGCCCGATGATCTGATTATAAAGGCTGAGTACGCCGACTTCTTGGAACATACCCAGTTGGACAAACTCCGCCCCAAAGCTGACCTGAGCCTGACCGTCCCCGGCCAATACCAGACCATTGAGGAGCATATCGAAATCCACCGCCGCTTCATGGCCCTCAAGCAGGAGAGAGAGATTCCCTACGAGGAAGCGGCCGTTCACTGGTATGACCAGAGATACTTGCCCGTGGTGTGGGTGATTCGCGAGCAGGGCGTCCTGCGCGACTTCCCGGGGCGGACGGAGACCGACCTGTACCTCTGGGTTTCAGAGCATCAGGCACTGCTAAAGGAGGAACTGGGCTGGGAGATTGAGCCGGGAACAGCGGCCATCGATCTGGCAGAGCGGTTCAGCCCCAAGCCGCAGCGCGTGGCCGCCAGAGTGGGCGAGAGGATTCTCAACGCGCTGAAAATTCCTCCCCCCGAGGTCGAGGCCGGCCCGCCCCCAGGCCAATGGCGCCAAAAACGATTGGCGATACGAGAGCCCGACCGTATGTTCGCCGATGTCCTGGTAGCCATCAACGGGGAAGAGACGGGCTGGTACGCGCTGGAGCACGCCCTGTTCGTGGCCCGATATGAAAAAGCGCGAGTACACGGCCTTCACGTCGCGCCCTACGAATACCAAGAGGGTAAGGAAACGAAGGAAAAAATCCAGGCCATACGCGCCGAATTTGAGCGCCGTTGCGCAGCGAGCGGTGTACCAGCGGAGATGGCAATCGACAGCGGGGATGTATCGCGCAACATCTGTAGACGCGCCCGCTGGACCGATCTGGTCATCGTGAGCCTGAATTACCCCCCGCCACCGCAACCCATCGCCCGCCTCAGTTCGGGGTTGAGTAACCTCATACGCCGTTGCCCGCGGCCGTTGCTGGCGGTACCGGCCAATCCACGCACCAAGAATGGTTCAATCTCAGAGATTGAACCATTCTGGCCCGGATCGAGTCAATCCCGCCTACAAAGGGCACTACTGGCCTACGACGGCAGCCCCAAATCGGAGGAAGCGCTCTTCGTCGCCGCCTACTTGGCGGGACGATGGCGCATCCCCCTGGTAGTGATGACCGTGATAGAAAAGGGGCGCACCACTTCGGATACCCTGGCACGTGCCCAAAAGTATCTGGAGGAAAAAGAAGGACAAGCCATCTTCGTGAAGGAAAGCCTGCCGAAGTCAGGCTCAGTCGCCGAAGCGATTATGAAAACCGCCGAGGCCCACGAATGCGACTTGATTATCACGGGGGGATATGGATACAATCCAGTGGTGGAAATCGTGCTCGGCAGCACGGTGGATGAGGTGCTGCGCACCAGCCGCAAGCCGATTTTGATCTGCCGATAGCTTACCAA
>CAZDYW010000586.1:0-1834 GCA_964509655.1 uncultured Anaerolineales bacterium | reverse complement strand
TTTTCCGCACATTAAAAAACGACAAGTCCACATGAACAAAATCGCTGAGGAGCGGGCAATGGCCAAGCGGTCATTGAGCATCGCTCGATCACCGACGATCAAGACCCCTTTGTACAAGGGACGCGGTGCCGTCAAGCGGTTGAGCACCAACGCGTAGATGACAATACCATTGCTCACATCTGCCTCCGTGGGACAATACGCATCGACGATCTCCGCTACCTTGAGCTCTTTCAAAATGGGAAGAAGGAATAGGATCCCTCCCACAAACCTGGCAATCTGGTAGCTGTTGAGAAAGCCAATCCATTGTGCTATGCTCCAACTGGACATCTGGCGGATCAAGGCCCACAAACCGATCAGACGGGAAATCCATCCAGGCAGCCGGATGATGCGTCGCCGCCGGGAGCGCTTCAGGAACCACGTGAATAAACGCCCACCGACACTATCGCGCCCGGCGAGCGGGGCGAGCAAGGATTCAGGTGTGACGAACCCTATCGGCAACTTGCCAATAAGGAAAAAGAACTAGAGTAGAAGGGCTGAGGTAATTGCTGAACTCCCCTTTTGTGGTATCATACCTTCACCCACAAGGGGGAGGGGAGAAAGGTCAGTTTCTGCTGGCACTTCTCCCTTTCCTTATCTTCAGTTCAATCTCCGCCCTATACCCTCGCTGAGTATGAGGTATTTACCACAGATTCTGTAAATCCTGTCGAAAATTAGCACGATGCGTTATTTGGCAACAAGCCTGTTATCCTGCGGACAGAAACCGGGTTTCTCTCTTTCTTGTGCTTCCTCACTCCGCCAGCGCCGCCAGCACCTCCTCGGCGTCGACTTGGCCCATAACACATAGGTTGGGTTGAGGAACGAAACCTATCACACGCAGCCCGGCGAAGATTGCCAACCGAAGTGGCCCGTCAAGGCGAACCCAAGCGGCCCGTTCGGTGTTTATAAGTACGAGAGCAAAGGAGGCTATGATGAAGAAAATAGCGGTTATGACGGACAGCACGTGCGACATCCCGGCCGAGCTGATCGAGAAATATCGGATCATCGTGGTGCCCCTCTACGTCGTCTGGGGGGACGAAGAACTGCTCGACGGGCAGGAGATCGACAACGAGACCTTCTACGCCCGCCTGCCGGAGGATCCGATTCACCCCAAGACTTCCCAGCCCACGCCGGCCGACTTCGTGCGCGCCATAGAACGGGCGGAGGCCGAGGAAGTGGTCATCATCGCCCTGACCTCGGCCCTGAGCGGGACGCACGACTCCGCGCTTCAGGCCAGGGAGATGGTGGGCGTGCCGGTGCATATCTTCGATTCGCGGTCGCTCTCCATGGGCCTGGGATGGCAGGTGCTGGCAGCCGCCCGCCAGCGGGAGGAAGGGGCGGACGCCGAGGCGATGATAGCCGCAGCGAAGGAGATCCGCGAGCGGTTGAGCCTGCTCCTGACGGTGGACACCCTGGAGTACCTCCATCGCGGGGGGCGGATAGGATCGGCGGCGAAGCTGTTGGGCTCGATGGTGCAGTTGAAACCGGTGCTAGAGGTCGATCACGCCACCGGGGTGCTGGAGGTGGTGAGCAAAATCCGCACACGGAAGCGCTCGCTCAATGAGATCGTGGCGGAGACGTTCCGGCGCCTGGACGAGACGAAACCGATGCGGGTTGCCGTCCTCCACGCGGCGGCGCCGGAGGAGGCTCAAGCGCTGGTGGAAGCGATCAAGGAGAGGGTCGAACCGCTGGAGCTGGTGGTGAACCAGATCACGCCCGTGCTCGGCGTGCACGGTGGGCCAGGCGTGGTGGGCGTGGGCGCGTACAACGTGTGAGAGCGACAACTATCGCGAGTATG
>CAZDYW010000585.1:0-1845 GCA_964509655.1 uncultured Anaerolineales bacterium | reverse complement strand
CAACACCACGTCTCCGACCGCTCATCGCGGAAGGCGCTGAGAATACCGCAACCATAACAGCGCTCGCGGCAATCATCCGTCTTCTCGCCGCGCCGACTGCGCTCATACTCGCGCCACAGGTAGCGCTTGCTCACACCGACGCTGAGCACGTCCCAGGGGAAAACCTCATCAGCGCCACGCTCGCGATAGGCGTAAAAATCGGGGTCGAGCCCAGCCTTCCCGAAAGCCCGCATCCAAGCGCCAAAATCCCGCTGATCGTCCCAGGCGTCGAAGCGGGCGCCCAGCTCCCAGGCCCGCTCCACCACCTCCGCCAGCCGCCGATCACCCCGCGCCAGCATCGCCTCCAACAGCGATATCTCCGGATCGTTGTAATCCAGCTTCAGCCCGCCGCCGCGGATCTCGCGCCGCAGCAGGGCGTGCTTCTTGCGGATCGAGCGGCTCGGCTCCAGCGCCACCCACTGGAACGGCGTATGGGGCTTGGGCACGAAAGTGTTGACGCTGACGTTGACCTGAGTCTTGCGCCCATGCACCCGCCGCCCGATGGCCCGCACCCGCCGCGCCATATCGGCGATGGCCTCCACATCCTCCATCCGCTCCCCCGGCAGCCCGATCATGAAATACAATTTGATCGTGCGCCAGCCGCGCTCGAAGACCTCCTGCGCCACCTCGAAGATCTGACCGGTGGGGATGTTTTTGTTGATTATATCGCGCAGCCGCTCGGTGGCCGCCTCCGGCGCGAAGGTGAAGCCGGAATGTCGGCCCTGAGCCATCGCGTCGGCCAGCGCGACGGAGAAACTGTCGGCCCGCAGCGCTGGCAGTGAGATCGAAAGATGATCAGCCGCGAAACGCTCGGCCATCTCCTCCACCAGCCGCTCGACGCCGGAATAATCCGACGGAGAGAGCGACATCAAGCCGACCTCATCGAAGCCGGTCTCGCGCAAGATGGCCTCGGTGGCCTCCAGTATCTCCTCGACCGGGCGCTCCCGCACCGGGCGCATGATCATCCCCGCCTGGCAGAAGCGGCAGCCGCGCGTGCAGCCCCGGCTGATCTCAATTGCGGCCCGATTGTGGCTCACGTCCACGGTGGGCACGAGCAATCGCGCCGGCGGCGGCAGCAACGTGGCGACCACGCGCTTGAGGACGGGCAACGGGGCCTCCGGCAGGTTCGACTCGATGGCGGCGACGGTGCCATCCTCGTTGTAGCTCACATCGTAGAAGCGCGGCACGTAGACGCCCGGCACGCCCGCCAGGGCCCGCAGTTGGGCCAAACGTGATTGATCGCGCGTCCGCTCGTAAGCTCGCACCACGTCGACGACAGCCTCCTCGCCATCGCCGATGACGAAGGCGTCCACGAAGGGCGCCATCGGCTCCGCGTTGAAGGTGGCATGTCCACCGGCGATGATGAGGGGGAAACTTTCATCCCGCTCAGCGGAGCGCAACGGGATTCCGGCCAGATCGAGCATCTCCAGCATGTTGGTGAAGACTTGCTCGTAGGGCAAGGACACGCCGACGATGTCGAAATCGGTCAGAGGGCGCTTGCTCTCCAAGCTGTAGAGCGGGATTTCCGCCTCGCGCAGCGCGGCGATCATATCGACCCAGGGCAGGTAGGTTCGCTCGGCCAGCACATCGGGCAGCCGGTTGAGCGCGTCGTAGAGGAGGGCCAGCCCCAGGTTGGACATTCCCAGATCGTAGATGTCGGGGAAGGCCAGGCAGACGCGCGTGGAGATGGCGTCCCAGTCATAATCCTCAGAAAGGCCGACGCTGTTATATTCACCGCCGACGTAGCGGCCGGGCTTGCGCACGGTGGGGAGAATGTGTTCCAGCTTTTTCAAATCAATCTGCATC
>CAZDYW010000584.1:0-1845 GCA_964509655.1 uncultured Anaerolineales bacterium | reverse complement strand
CGAGTAGGGCCGTCACGTGACGGCCCTATTCGCACTTTAATCGCCAAATCTGACATGTACCAATCGGTTAGGCTCTAGCTTCTCGGAGAGAGTATGGCGAAGACAGTTATCTCTTGTGCTCTGGGTGAGTGCGTTCACGTGGCCGGTGTCTTGAGATTCCTGCGGCTGGCGGAATCTGCCGGCTGGCAGACCGTCTTCCTCGGCCCGGCTGTCCCGGTCAAGGAGGTGGTGGAAGCTGCCCAAAGGACAGCGACTGCCGCCTCGTCCTCGTCGGACGAGGTTCTGGTTGCTGTCTCCTACCGTCTGACACCGGAGACAGGGGAGCGGTTGCTCGCCGAGTTCGCCGAGGAGGCGGATGAGCTGCGGGATGCCAGCGTGCGTTTCGCCTTCGGGGGCACGCCTCCGGTGGCCGAGCGAGCGGAGGCCCTCGGCTTTTTCGAGCGCGTCTTCGTGGGCGGAGAACCCTCCGACGCGGTATTGGCTTATCTGAAAGGTCAGCTACCCGGTGAGATCAGCGAGATTGACTTTCCCCAGAGCGCCGTTGGGCGCATCAGGTGGAAGGCGCCCTTCCCAATCATCCGCCATCACTTCGGCCTGCCGACCGTGGCGGCCACTCGCAAGGGGATCGCGCGCATCGCCGAGGCTCAGGTGCTCGACGTCGTCTCCCTTGGCATCGACCAGGACGCTCAAGCCAACTTCTTCCACCCCGAGCGACAGGACCCTCGTCGGACCGGCGCTGGCGGCGTCCCCGTGCGCACGCCGGACGATTACCGTGCCCTCTATGAGGCCAGCCGACGGGGAAACTTCCCTCTGATGCGCAGTTACGCCGGTACCGACAATTTCCTTCGGCTGGCGGAGATGTACGTGGAGACGATCAACGTCGCCTGGTGCGCCATTCCCATCTTCTGGTTCAATCGCATGGACGGTCGCGGGCCGCTGGGCCTGGAGCGCTCGATCCGCGAACATCAGAAGGTGATGGCCTGGCATGGCGAGCAGGGCGTTCCGGTAGAGCTGAACGAGCCGCACCACTGGGGCATGCGGGACGCGCCGGACGTGCTCTTCGTCGCTTCGGCCTATCTCTCGGCCTATAACGCCCGTGCCTTTGGCGTGCGTGATTACGTGGCCCAGATGATGTTCAACAGCCCAGCCGGGCTCTCCGACGGGATGGATCTGGCGAAGATGCTGGCCTGCCTGGAGATGATCGCTCCGCTGGTCGGGCCCGATTTCCGCATCTGGCGGCAGACGCGCACGGGGCTGCTCAGCTATCCGCTCGATCCCGACGCCGCCCGTGCTCATCTGGCGACCAGCGTGTACCTGCAGATGGCCATGGAGCCGCACATCGTCCACGTGGTCGGTCACACCGAGGCGCATCACGCCGCCAGCGCCGAGGATGTCATCGAGGCCTGCAAGCTGGCCCGCCAGGCCATCGAGAACGCCCATCGTGGTCAACCGGATATGACCGCCGACGCTGCCGTGCAGGCCCGAAAGAAGGAGTTGATCCAGGAGACTGAGGTGACGCTGGCGGCCATCCGCTCTCTGGCTGGGCCCGAGGTCGAGGATCCGCTTATCGATCCGGCGACGCTGACCAGGGCGGTGACGCGCGGCGTGCTGGACGCGCCCCATTTGCGCAACAATCCCTTCGCCCGGGGGGAGATCGTTACCCGCATCGACGAGCGCGGAGCTTGCGTGGCAGTTGACTCGAGCACCGGCCGGGCATTCTCAGAGGAGGAGCGCGTTGGGGAATTGGTGGGCTGGTAAACGAAACAAAGAGAAATTCCAAAGGAGAAATCGTATGGAGCGAAAGACACGCTACACCGTCATCGGCGCTGGGAATGGGGGCAAGGC
>CAZDYW010000583.1:0-1848 GCA_964509655.1 uncultured Anaerolineales bacterium | reverse complement strand
TTTGCTAGTCTTACAGACGAGAGATATTGCCTCTGAAAAAGTGTCCGGTAGCTAGAGGTCAGGCCCTAATCGATCAGGTCGGTCACGTGGTAAGCCGTGACATCTTGCCCCACGCCCTTCAGGCGCAGGCCCGTGACAGGGGCGGCCTTCACCTTTCCCTCCAGCAGAGCATAGGTCGCCTGGCTGACCAGGACCTGACCGCCTTTGGCCGCGCTGCATATACGCGAGCCCAGATTGGCCGCCTTTCCGATGACGGTGTAATCGGTGCGCTGCGAGCAGCCCATCTCCCCGACGATGAGCTCGCCGGTGGCGATGCCGATGCCGATGGGAGGGGCAGAGAGTCCGCGTTCTTGCCAGCTTTCCATCACTGTTTGGTGTGTCGCTTGCATCTCCAGGCCGACGCGCACTGCCCTCAGCGCGTGATCCGGCTGGGGGAAGGGAGCGCTGAACAGGGCCATCACCTCGTCGCCGACGAACTTGTCGAGGGTGCCTTCGTGCGCCAGGACAATGTCCGTCATACGGCCCAGATAATCATTGATGAAATCAACCAGCAACTCTGGCTCCGTGCGCTCGGCCAGATCGGTGGAATCGCGTATGTCGGCGTAGAGCACACTGATCACCAGCCGCTCGCCCTTGAGGAAATCGACATCGGGGTTGTTCAGCAACCTCTCCATCACGCGCTCCCCCACTGAACGGCCCAGCACCTCGCGCAGTCGGCGCCGCTCCAGGCTCTCGAAGATGGCGGTGTCCATCTGGCTGCCGATGGCACTCAGCAAGCGGCGGTCGTCCAAGTTGAAGCCCCGTGGCCCATAGCGGTTGACTACGCCCAGGACGCCGATGATCTCGTTGCGCAGGATGAGGGGGATGCACATCATAGAGCTGATCGCTTCTCCCAGGTCATTGCGGCAGATCAGCTTCGCCTTTTGCAGCGCTTCGTCCGCTACCTGATGCACAAGCTCGTAGTAGGGCGACATACGGAAAATGTCGTCGTGAGTGGATGCACGTAACTCCAGCCGGTTGATGTTGTGGTCATAGAGCATAATGAAGCCCATCTCGGCCTGGATGACGGTGCGGAGTTCTTGAAGCACGCGGTTGAGCATTTCATCAAAGGGGAGGTGTTGATCGCGGAGTTGGTCCACCCGGTAGATGGTCTCCAGTTCCTTGTTGCGTTGTTGGAGATCGTAGTAGGAGTATCCCTGGATCACAGCGGAATCGATCTGGCTCTCCGCGGTCTGGAGCAGGAGGACGTCGTTGGAATCGAAGGGAGTCTTGGTACGTGCGATCAGCAAGGCGCCCAGGCGCTCATCGGTGCCCATAATGATGGGAATGGCCGCCACTTGTAGGCCATCTGGCAATGCGGTCGTGCCCGAATCCGGCAGCAAATCCTGGCCTTCTTGGATAGTGACATCGTCGGCCTTGACCGCTTGCTCTGCCAGTTGGCGGAGCAATTCCGGTCCCAGGTGGTCGAATTCCGGCCCTCGGTCGTTGATCGCTTTCAGCTCCAGTTCTCCCGTCTCGCGATCCAGCAAGCAGAGCAGGCAGAGTCCGGCCTGGAGTTGATCGGCCATGACGTTGGCGATGGCGGTCAGCATCGTTGAGGGCTCCGGTAGTGTGTCCCGGACGTGATCGATGGCTCTGATCAGCTCCAGTTGTTTTTGTTTCAGTTCGAGTGCGGCTTGCAAGTTGTCCTTCTTAGCGCTGTCGCTCATGTGGGCCTCCTCTTTTTTTGCAGGATAAGAGATGCTCCAATTATACCACAGCCATCGTGTAAGTGCATATTTGCGCGTGAGCGGATTGACTGGAGAGAGCAGGTTGCGCTATTCAAGGGGTTGTGGTACAAATAACCGA
>CAZDYW010000582.1:0-1849 GCA_964509655.1 uncultured Anaerolineales bacterium | reverse complement strand
ACGTCGCCCGCCTCGGCTCGCTCCAGAGGTCCCAGATGTTCCTTGCGCAACACGTCTACCAGCCTGGGAATCAGCCTCTTGATGAAAGCCGTACCTCCATCACGTCTCTCCTGGTCTTCTTCAACCTCTTTTCGCCCCACTTCTGCGGCAAAATGCCCAGCCCAGAGCACACCGCGCCAGTCTGTCTCTACCTCTGGCTCCGCTACCGGGCATAACTCGTAGGCCGCGTCCAACACTTCGTAGACATTACCCACGTTATACAGTAAGTGCTCCGCTCCTAACCGCGCCACCAGCGCCCACTGCTCTCCTTCGGCCAACAACTCCCGCAGCCGACGACCGAAGCCTCGTCCCCCCACCGCCAGGTGGCAGCCAGCCAGATACTCCTGGAAAGTCCGGTGAGGGAAGTTATAGATCGCTTCCTTCGTTCCCCCTCGTCCCACCAGCAGCCCGGCCCGAACGTCCACGTAGTTGAGAAACTGCTCCGCCTTGCCATACGATCCCAGATGCCTGGCCAATACCCCCAACACCTCGCCACGCGGCAGGTCACCCATCTCGCCGCCGCCGCTCTCCCGATGGGCCTCGTAGGCCACTTCCCACAGCGCCCTCAGCAGTTCACTCTCGCTCATACCCAGTTGATTGAGCAAGGGAACCTGGCCCTTTTTATGCTGATGCCAGCGACGCAGCAGCACCTCGATACATCTCTGATACAACCTGGCCCGCTCCCGTGGCAGCTCCACCTGCGCGGTATGCACCACGGCCATCGTCGTCAGGAGCAGCGGATTGCGCGCCAGTTCCATCAACGGACGTACAGCGCTCTTCAGACTTTGCGCCCGTTCCTCCGTCTCCCGGGGAGTGAGTGCGCCCAAATTGCCCAGTGCGCCATACCAATGGTCGACAAATCTGTCTATCTGTTCCTCATCGAACTCATCCAGAGTGACATCCGCAAACGCAGGCAGGCGAGATTCCCCCTGATAAGAACGCACCCGGCAGGTCACGAGCACGCGGCTCTCGCCACACCGTTGTCCAAAGGCCTCCACCGCCTTTTTGACAACTGCCCGTCGATCCATACTGACCTCATCCAACCCATCAAAGATGACCAGGGCCTCGCAATCGGCCACAGCCTGTTCCAATTCCGATAGAGCTTTTTCCGCCCGATACGTGACCCGCAACTCATCCTCGACGTAGGACCACACGCCGTCTATCAGCCGACTGTCCTGTTTCTCGGCTGAGAGGTTAGCCAAGTCCGCCTGGGGCGGCAGATGTGCGATTAACTCTCGGAGGATGACGCGGATGGGCAGCATATTGCCGTGGGGCCAATCGTCCGGCAACGCGTCCTGGCCCTGGTACGCCCCGGCCAGCCAATAGGCCAGGTAATTCACGAAGGTCGATTTGCCGGACCCTGGGTCGCCCAGGATAACCAGCCGTCTTTCACGCGCTGCGGCCTCCAACACGGGCAGTGGTCGCGCCTCCGCGCGCCGTCCGAATAGTTCCTCTTGCGACAATTTCTCCTTCTCATCCTCCGAGAGCGGGATCTGTGTCCTGGTGTTGAGCGAGACGTAGACGCGGTTGAGGGTGACCTTCGCGCGTTGATGCGAGCCTTTGTCCTCGGATAATGCGCTCAGTGGCAGCACGTTACACAGCCTGCGCAGGTTGATCAGGTAACGTCCCAAAGCTTCCTCACGTTTCGCCTGCTCCGAGTCGAGATGCACTTCGCCGGTGAAAACTGACCCGTGGATCTCGCGGGCTGCGACACCTCTCTCCCCCGCTGCTACTGATTGCTCGCCAACGGCCGCAGCGCCGGAGCCGGTGACCGTGACGAGCGTCAGCCCGCTGCCCAATCGCTCAACTT
>CAZDYW010000581.1:0-1850 GCA_964509655.1 uncultured Anaerolineales bacterium | reverse complement strand
TCGCCTACTCGAACCGCACTGGCCCCTCGACTGCGCTCGGGACAGGCGGTGAGAAAGCCCTGGTCATCTACCACAACAAATACGCCGACGCTCGCGGCTGGGTCCGGAGCTCAGTCGGCTACGCGGTGAAGACCGACGATGGACAACAAGTAGTGCAGAAGACGCTCGGCGAGGGCCTGGCGCTGCGCGACGAACCCGAGACCTTCACCATCTTCCGGGATCAAATCTCCGGCCTGGAGTTCATCCGCAACAACCGCGAGCTGCACGAGAAGGGCTTGTACGTCGAGCTGGGCGCCTACAAGTATCACGTCTTCCTCGATTTCCGCGAGGTGCAGGATACCGAATGGCGCCAGTATGCTCAACTGACCGCTTATCTGAACGGGCGCGGCGTGCCGAGCATCGACGAGGCCCTGAAAGAGGTGCTACTGCAACCGATCCACTATCCCTTCCGCGAGCTGGTCAACGCCAAGTCATTCCGCCAATTGATAGAAGCGGAGGAAAGAGAGCGTTTGGCCGAGGAAGTGGAGCAAAGGACAGTGCGCTTGCTCCAGGAGATCAAGCAGTTGACCGGGGGGAGCGGAGACGAGACGGTGGTCGCCTCCGAGGTGCGAGAGAAGCTGGAGACAATCCTGGATTTGCCAGCGCTGGAAATCCAAGCCGCCCTGCCCGAAGAGATCGCCAATTACCTGCGACGAGGCCCGGAGGAAACGCCCGGCGTGGGCCTTGACGACGTTCAAACCCGGTACACGCTGCTGGGCTGGCTCTTCACGCATAATCTGGGCCGTGTGGCGGATGAGGATTCTTTCGCCCAGGTGAGCCGCAGTTGGATCGACGAGTGGCTACTGGGCAAGATCATCGCCAGCGCCTTGCAGGATCTGGGGCTGGACGAGGGCTCGGCCTGGTGGATGGCTGAATCTTCAGCCGTGGGTACAATCAAGATCATCACCGCGCACCAACGCTGGTTCGAGACCGAGGACGCCGAGGAGACAAAGGCTTATCGAGTGCTGACAACCTGGCTGGAGGACGAGGTCGTGCGGCGCTTCTTGCAGATCAATCGCTACCAGGACGTGCTGTGGTTCAACCGCGAATCCTTCGAGCAGTTGTTGTGGTGGATGTTCGTGGAAGCTGTGACGACCATCAGCGCCGACGCAGACTATTCGCCCGCAGAGGAAACCCAAGCCATCACCGAGCTCTACGAGATCGTAAAGACGCTGCAACGGGCCGAAGAGGCATCCGGCTATCAGGTCGAGGCGCTGCTCGATGCCGCGAAGTGAGATGATTATGTCCAACTTTGACAAGCCCAACGGCGTCGCGCTCGGCTGGGAGCAACTGGAAACCAGCCATCCCTACAACCACCACATGTTCCGCGTGCGACAGGATCTGGTGCGCTGGCCCGACGGCCACGTGGCGCCCTACACCTACATCCAGGGGGCCGGCGCCGTCTGGGTGGTACCGGTGACGGTCAGCGGGGAAGTGGTTCTCATCCGCCAGTTCCGCTATACGATGGACGAGTGGTGCTGGGAGGTGCCGGCCGGCGGCTTCCACGATTTCGAGGGCAGCCCGCTGGAGCTGGCGAAGCGGGAGTTGGCCGAGGAGGTGGGCGGCATGAGTGAGGACTGGCTATACGTGAGCGCCTTTCGTCCCGGCAACAGCATCATCGACGAGGTCTGTCACATCGTGCTGGCCCGCGACGTGCGATTGAATCTTGAGCCTCACCGGGAGCCGGCCGAACTCATCGAGGTACATCCGGTGCCTGTGGAACGGGCCTTGGAGATGGCGCGCGGCGGAGAGATGGTCGACGGTCACAGTGCGCTGGCGCTGCTGCGCTGTGAGCCGCACCTTATCGAAGC
>CAZDYW010000580.1:0-1852 GCA_964509655.1 uncultured Anaerolineales bacterium | reverse complement strand
GCCTACGATGCGCTACACCAAGCGCTGGATGCTGGGCAGGAGGATGTGGTGCATGATGGCCTGGTCGAGCTGGTGGATCAGATCATCGACCTCAAGACCAAGTTGGCAGACTACAACCTCTGCTTCAACGCACGACTCACCCGGCTGGAGGAGGGCGAGCCTTTACCGGAGATTGAACCGCTGGCGGTTTTGAAGGAGTTGCCTGCCGGGGAGCAGTGGAGCGTGGACATTCACGTCCAGAACGGCACGCTGGATGTGACGGAGAATCTTTCCGGGGAGCGCGATGGGTTTTACTTCTACCGCGTGAAGGATAGCACCGCCGACGCCATCACGCTGCGGGCCAGGGGGCGCGGGGCCGACACGCTCACCCTCAGCGGCGATCCGGCCCTGATCGATTATCTCAAGGCCATCTTGCCCTCTCAGCAGGAGCAATTCTGGCGCGAGGTGAAGGGCACGCTGGCGCCGAGGGATGTGGCGCTCTACCGGCGGGAGGTCGAGCGGATCATGCGCGTCGTCTCCGAAATCCGCCGCCGGATTGCCGAGCGTCAGGCGGTCATAGACCGGGTGGTGCTCGATCTTTACGGGATCACGGATGAGGAGGACCGGAAGCTGGTTCTGGGGCGGCGCGAGGCTGGTTGAGGATCAATTTTTAGAGAATACGAAACACAAAGACCTCCGAGGCTTGCCGAAGCCTTGGAGGTCTTTTTCTTCTCCCCGGCCTAGAAGAGCCCTCGCGCGATAAACAGCAGCCCCAGCGCGGCCAGTGGCACCCCGATCACGGCCCCGATCACCGTCAAGCTGATCACGATGCCCAGGATCAGCAGGGTCAATCCCAGCGCGACGAGGACGAGGCGCCCCGTCATCTCCAGGATGAAGGTCACCAAGCGCCACAGCGCATAAAACGGCCACAAGAACCAGATCACTTTCCTTGACTTCTTCTCGTCCATCAGTTCCCCTCCCGTTACTTATCGAAATGTGCAACGCACTTTCAAAAGTGCGTTGCACCTCGGCGATCCACCCTCAGCCTCTCACTCGCTGACAGTCGAAGTCGAGCGGCGGATCAGGCTCAAGACCAGCAAGAAAAGGCCGGCTGCTATGATGGTGATCGGACCGACCAGGTTGATCACCCACGAACTGGGCCACAGTGTCGTCAGCGAGAGAATGGCCGTCATGCCGACCATGCCGACGCCTCCTATCCCGATCAGGATGATACCGGCCATCAGGAGCCCCGTTGAGTGCTTCAGGATGCCGAAGATCAGGAGCGCCAGGCCCACCGAAAGCGGCTCGACCGTCCAGAGCACCGACCATACCTCCCACCAGCCGGTTAGGGCGCAGAATTGGAAGAGCAGACCGTTGGCCCCGATGATGACGGCTGGGATGATCAGCCCCAGCGAGCGCGTGTAGATGGCGGCGAAGAGAAAGCCGAGCGCAAAGGCCAGAATCTCCAACGGCCATAATCGACTCCAGGCATGCCACACGTTGAAGGTGCTGGTGAAAAGCAGAATCCCACCGGTCGCCAGGATTGGCAAGCCGGGGATGAAGAGTGTGCCCAGCCCGCGTTTGCCGCGCACGAGCAGCGGCGGCAGCAAGAAGGCCAGGCTGATGGCGATGACGAGGACGGGCCAGAAGCGCCACATCCAGAAACCGAAGAGATGACCGGCGAGGTTGTAGGCCAATGCGACCAAGCCCAGCAAGATCAGGACGATGCCCGCTATAATCGAACGTTTCGTATTCATACTTCCTCCTTTTGAGTACATAACTTTATCCTGAGCATAGGATACCATAGGCCGGAGGAATTTGCCTATCCTGTGGCTAACAAGAAGCTATCGTTTCCTGGAAATGTGGGCAAAAG
>CAZDYW010000579.1:0-1853 GCA_964509655.1 uncultured Anaerolineales bacterium | reverse complement strand
GGCGAGCGCCCTATTCTCTGGCACGTGATGAAAATTTACGCCGCCCAGGGATTCACCGATTTCATCCTGGCGCTGGGCTACCGGGGCCAAGACATCAAACGGTATTTTCTGGATTACGATCCGATGACGCGCGATTTCACTCTCTCGCTCGGCGCCAACCCCGCCATCCAGTATCACGCCCCCAGTCGCGAGGCCAACTGGAATATCACCTTTGTCGATACCGGCCTGCACACCCAGACCGGCGCCCGTATTCACAAGGTGGCGCATCACATTGAAAGCTCCACCTTCTTCGCCACTTACGGCGACGGCGTGGCCGACATCGACCTGCGGGCATTGCTGGAATTTCACCGCCGGTCGGGCTGTATCGCCACCATCACGGGCGTGCGTTCCTTCTCCCGCTTCGGCGTGCTGCGCACCGATGACCAAGGGAGGGCTATCCGCTTCGAGGAAAAGCCTCTTGTGGACGCCGCGATCAACGGCGGCTTTTTCGTCTTCGAACGGGAAGTCTTCGACTATCTGGAGGGCGGCGACGATGTAATCCTGGAGCGAGCGCCCTTACAGCGCCTGGCCGCCGATGGGCAACTCGCGGTCTATGAACACTCCGGCTTCTGGCGAGCGATGGACACTTTCAAAGATGCACAAGAAATGGACTCCATCTGGCGTGAAAGCGCCCCTTGGAAAGTCTGGAAATGAGGCTCTGATGCACAATCAACCTACAAGGCTTGAAGCGCAAACTCTCGATTCTGATTTCTGGCTCGACCGTCCGGTCTTTATCACCGGCTGCACCGGATTCTTGGGGTCGTGGCTGGCCATAAGATTGGTCGACGCGGGCGCAAACGTGGTCGGCCTGGTGCGCGACGCAGTGCCCTTCTCCCAACTGCGCCGCTCCGGTTATCATGAGCGTATCTCCATCGTGCATGGCGACGTCACCGACTACGCGCTGGTCGAGCGCGCGCTCAACGAGTATGAGATCGACACCGTCTTCCACCTGGCCGCTCAGACCATTGTCACCATCGCCAACCGCGCGCCGCTCTCCACCTTCGATACCAACATCAGGGGCACTTGGACTATCCTGGAGGCAGCCCGCCGCTCCCCCCGCGTCGCCCGCGTGATCGTCGCCTCGTCCGACAAAGCCTATGGTGTGCATGAGGAGTTGCCCTACACCGAGGAGGCGCCTCTGCAAGGATGCTATCCCTACGATGTATCCAAGGCTTGCGCCGACCTGATCGCCCGCGCCTACGCGGCGACCTATGACGCTTCGGTGGCCGTCACGCGCTGCGCGAACCTCTACGGTGCCGGTGACCTCAACTGGAGCCGCCTTATTCCCGGCACGATGCGCAGCGTCATCCGGGGCGAGCGCCCCATCATCCGCTCCGATGGCACCTTCCTGCGCGATTATCTCTACATCAAGGACGCCGTCGCCGCTTATCTGACACTGGCCGAGCACACAGATCAACCAAATGTGAGCGGAGAAGCCTTCAACTTTGGGATGGACAATCCACACTCCGTGCTGGAGGTGGTGAAGACCATCATTGCAGTATCCGATGACGCCACACTGGAGCCGGTGGTGCTGGACGAGGCACCGCACGAGATCGAAGCTCAGTACCTCGCCAGCGACAAGGCCAAGCGCTTGCTGGGATGGCACAGCCGTTACTCGATGGAGGCGGGGCTGCGCGAGGCGATGGCCTGGTATCGTGATTTTCTGAGCGGATAGACCGGAGTGAGGACTGTGGATTGGCCTCAGGAGCGTGTCCTCGTCACCGGCGCCACGGGATTCATTGGGCGACATCTGGTGCGGCGCTTGGCGGAAAAGGGAGCGCAAATTTACGCTTGTACGTTTCCCGCCAATCTCC
>CAZDYW010000578.1:0-1855 GCA_964509655.1 uncultured Anaerolineales bacterium | reverse complement strand
ATTCAACATTCAACATGTTCGGTAGACGATTTCGAGGATTAGCTCAAGAACAGGATAAACCCGTCGACGTCGGCGCGACGCTGCGGCGGTTGTTGCGCTACTTCCGGCCCTTCTGGGGACTGCTGGCCGGGGTCGCGGTTTTGATCGTGATCAGCACGCTGCTGCGGCTGGCGGCTCCCTACCTGACCGGCGTGGCGGTAGATCAGTTCATCGCGCCGTCGGGCGAGCAAAAGCCGCTGCCCGCCTGGCTGGCCCTGATCGTGGCCGGCGACGTTGAACGCACCCAGGGCCTCACGGCGACGATGTTGGTGCTGCTCGCCACCTACCTGCTGAATTGGGCCGCCACCGCCGCCCAATTCTACCTGATGACGCTGGCCGGACAGCGCGTGCTGCTCCGTATGCGCACCCAGATATTCGAGCGCATCCAAACCCTCTCCCTCTCCTTCTTCGACCGCCAGGAGGCCGGCGACCTGATGTCACGCCTGGTCAACGACACCCAGGTGATCAACCAGGTCTTCAGCGGCGGCATCGTGCGCTTCGCCAGCATGGGCCTGACGCTCTTCGGCATCCTGGCCTCGATGATCGGGCTGAACTGGCGGCTGGCGCTGGTCAGCTTCCTCGTGCTGCCGGTGATGGTGGTCTTCACCCGCTTCTTCTCCCGCCGCGCGAGGGAGGCCTTCCGCCGCACCCGCCAGACCATCGGCGATGTGAGCGCGGAACTGCAAGAAAATATCGCCGCTGTGCGCGAGGTGCAGGCCTTCTCCCGCGAGGATGAGAACGTGGCCCAGTTCCAGTCGGTCAACGCCGCCAACCGCGACGCCAACGTCCAGGCCCAGTCGGTGCTCTCCGCCTTCTCGCCCGCGCTCGATGTGCTCAGCACCACCGCGCTGGCCATCGTGGCCGGGTACGGCGGCTACCTGGCGCTGCAAGATCCGCCCCTGGTCAGCGTGGGTGTCATCGTCTCCTTCCTGATCTACGTGCGCCGCTTCTACGAGCCGATCCGCGGCATCGCCAATCTCTACGCCCAACTCCAGGCCGCCATCGCCGGCGCCGAACGCATCTTCGAGTTGCTCGACACGGAGCCGGAGCTGGCCGACGCCCCCGACGCCGTTCCCCTGCCGCCCGCTGAGGGGCACGTCGAGTTCGAGGACGTCTCCTTCTCCTACGATGGGGATGAGCCAGTGCTGTTGGACATCGACCTGACGGCCGAGCCGGGGCAGATGATCGCGCTGGTGGGGCCGACGGGCGTGGGCAAGACGACGCTGGTCAGCTTGCTCTCCCGCCTCTACGACGTGGACAAGGGCGCGATTCGCATCGACGGGCGGGACGTGCGGCGGGTGACGCGCGAAAGCTTGCGTCAGCAGATGGGCGTCGTGCTACAGGACACCTTCCTCTTCTCCGGCACGGTGATGGACAACATCCGCTACGGGCGGCTGGACGCCACCGATGAGGAGGTCATCGCGGCAGCCGAGCTATCCAACGCCGACCAGTTCATCAAGCGTATGCCGGAGGGCTACCAGACGGAGCTGGGCGAGCGCGGGCAGAACCTCAGCCTGGGGCAGCGACAGCTCCTCGCCATCGCGCGGGCAGTGCTGGCCGATCCGCGCATCCTGATCCTCGACGAAGCCACCTCCAGCGTCGACACGCGCACCGAGCGCATGATCCAGCGGGCACTGGACGAGCTGCTGAAGGGGCGCACCTCGTTCGTCATCGCCCACCGCCTGAGCACCATCCAAAACGCCGATCAGGTACTGGTGCTCGAAAAAGGCCGCATCGTCGAGCGCGGCACCCACGACGAACTGCTCGAAGCTGGCGGCCTCTACGCCGAGCTCTACAACAGCCAATTCCGCCGCGA
>CAZDYW010000577.1:0-1859 GCA_964509655.1 uncultured Anaerolineales bacterium | reverse complement strand
TATGACAGGAAAAACGATCATACAGAAGATTTTTGAGACTCACAGCTCCGGCGACGTGCCGGTAGAGCCGGGCAACATCATCTGGCTCGATCTGGACGTGCGCACTGCGCGTGACTTCGCCGGGCCTAACGTGGTGCAAAACTATCGCACCCACTACGGCGACGCGCCCGTCGATGACAAAGAGAAGACATTCTTCACCTTCGACCTGGTGGTGCCGCCCAGCAATATCCCCTACGCCAAGAATCAACAGACCTGTCGCATCTGGGCGCGGGAGCAAGGGGTCAAGGTTTTTGACGTGGACGCCGGGATCGGCTCCCACGTGGCGATCGAGGAGGGGTTGGCCTATCCCGGCTCGACCTTCGTCGGCACCGACAGCCATTTGAACATCTTGGGCGCGGTCGGCGCCTTCGGGCAGGGCATGGGGGATCAGGACATCGCCTTCACTTTCAAGGCCGGCAAGTCCTGGTTCGAGGTGCCGCCGACGATGAAGATCATGGTCAAGGGCGAGATCGAGCTGCCCTGCACCGCCCGCGACCTGACGCTGGCGATCATGGGCCAGCTTGGCTCCAGCGGTGCGCTCGGTCGCGCGGTGGAGTTCTACGGCCCGGCGATTGAGGCGCTGGACTTACCGGGGCGCATCACGCTGGCAAGCCAGGTCACGGAGATCGGGGGCATCATCGGCCTCATCCCACCCTCGGAGGAGGTGCTGGCCTACGCTCGCGAGCGTGTTGCCAGAAGAGAAACCAGGTTTTTCAATAAGCGAAGCGACAAAAACCTGGTTTCTGGGGTCTACGCCGATCCTGACGCTGAGTACGTCGAGACGGTCGAGGTGGACATCACCGATCTGGAGCCGATGATCGCCTGTCCGCCCAGCCCGTCCAACGTGGTGCCGGTGCGCGAGGTGGCCGGGCGGCACGTCGACTCCGTCTTCTTCGGCTCCTGCACCAACGGGCGCTTCGAGGACTTCGCAGCCGTGGCGGAGATCGTGGCCGGGAAGCGAGTCGCGCCGGGACTGATGGCCACAGCGGTGCCCGCCACGCGTGAGGTCTATGAGCAGATGCTGCGCTCCGGAGTGCTGGAGACGCTGTTCGAGGCCGGGTTTATCATCAGCAATCCCGGCTGCGGCGGCTGCGCGTCGGGCCACCTGGGGATGACGGGGCAGGAGCAGGTGCAGATCAGCACCAGCAACCGCAACTTCCCCGGCAAGCAAGGCCCCGGCGACACTTACTTAGCCAGCCCGGTCACGGCGGCCTGGTGCGCACTCAAGGGCGAGATCACAGTGCCGGAGGTAGAATTATGAAGGGGATAAACGACATCCCAAGGACTAAGGTCAAGGGCCGCCTCTGGGTCCTCACCGATCCAGAAGGCGAGCTATACGATGACATCGACACCGATATGATCTTCCACAACCAGTATCTGCACATCACCGACGTGGACGAGATGGGGCAGTATGCGCTGGATAATCTGAGCGGCTGGGCTGAAGGTTCAGCCAAGGATTTCGCCGAGAAGGCGCAACCGGGCGACGTGATCATGGCCGGCAAGAACTTCGGCGCCGGGTCGTCGCGGCAGCAGGCAGTGGATTGCTTCCGCGCGCTGGGCATCGGGGCTATCGTGGCCGAGAGCTTCGGCGCGATCTACAAGCGGAACGCCATCAACAGCGGGCTGCCTATCATCACGTTCCCCGGTCTCACCGAGATAGCAGACCAGTTCGAGAGCGGCGACGAGATAACGGTCGATTTCGAGAGTGGTCAACTGACACTCGCGGACGGCGAGACGTTCGAGGCTGAGCCGTTCTCCCAGGTGCAGATGGATATTTATCAGGCGGGCGATCTCTTCGCCTATGGCAAATCACTGGAGGA
>CAZDYW010000576.1:0-1860 GCA_964509655.1 uncultured Anaerolineales bacterium | reverse complement strand
CAAAACGAGGGTTGGGATGGGGATCTGGCGATCCCCTTAGAGCACAAACTGATGGTAAACTTTCGCTGGGCTGTACTAGTTCGCGGCGATTCGGCCTCGCTAGAAGGGGCAGTGCGGCCAGAGAAGCGATGACCAATCCCAGCCAAGCCAGACCGACGGCGTCGCAGCGAGTTGAGCGTTTCATCAGTCGTTGATAAGCGCGGTCGGCTTGTTCAACAGTCTCCGGTGGAAAGCGGTCGCGCAGCGGGCCGGGGTCAGATTGGAGGGCAATCTCCTCCGCCACGTTCAAAACGATGGGCGCCTCGAACTGATGGAAGAGATAGACGTAGACCAGCCCCTGGGGCAGGTCGCCGACCAGCGACAGAATGGTGAAGCTGCTGGGGGATGCGACGTGAACGGCGTCGAGAACCGAGGCCGCGCGTTCGGCGGTGAGTTCCTCCGGGCTGTCAATGTCCATCAGCAGCGCTTCCGCCCGGTCGTAACGCCAGCAGGGGTAGGAGCCATTGAGCGGATTGGCCAGGTTGAAGTTGGTCGAGACCAGGAAGCCGTCTCCATCCGATTTCCGGGTGAAAGCTACCCGGCCGTCGGGGCCGGCGCTGATCACGACCGCGTCGCCGCTGGCGTCGGCAAAATGCATTTGATCGTGCATCTCCTCGTGCCACTGGTGCGCTTGAACCCAGACGATGACCTCCTCCACCGTCGCACACGCTCGCAGGATGTGGATGATGTAGCTGGCGTAGCCGCCGTAGACCGGTTCCCGTCCGGGGTGAGAGGTCACCGACGCCGGTGGCAACCCGTTGGAGTCGTAGGCCAGGCCCTTCTCGTTGAAGCCCTGCTGCACGTTGTCCGGTCTTCCAAAATAGATTGCGCCATAGCGCGTCTCGCTGCCCGGATCGACCCAGTAGTAATTGCTGTCAAAGTTGATCCAATCGCCGTTCCCGCCGAAGAAGACCCGGTCGCCCTGCGAGATGGTGAATATGGTACAGCCACGGGGCGGCGGTTCGCAGCACGCTTGCTCGCGCGGGGGCAAGCAGCCGGACAAGAGCAGTACAGCCGCGAAAACTGATACCAGCCATCTCTTCTTTCCGTCCATTTTTATCCCTCCAATCGCTCGACGGAGAGCAGAGGTAACCCCAAATCGCGGATTTTGACCAACAGACCGTGCAAAGCGGCTTGGTCAGTTACCAAGCCGCTCATCAGTGTCTCAGCGTCCGCCTGTGGGGTGATGATGAGTCCATCGAACCAATCCGACCATTGCTGATCGAGATGTCCTTTCACCCTGATCTGATAGATCGCTTGCTCGTCAAACTCGCGCCCATCGGTCATGAAGTCCGCCTCCTCTACTCGAATCTTGGCGATATTTTACCAGTTGATAGCGGATGCGTCATGCCCCAAACGGGGTATTCGACGGGGGGTATTTGCGAGGAAAAAAGGAGCGGAAACGACTATACTGCTCTACACGAGGCCCAAATCCCTGGCGCGATGTGCGGCCTCGGTGCGATTGTGAACCTGGAGTTTACCGTAGATGTTCTTGAGATGTTGCTTGACGGTGCCGACGGCGATGAACAGGGTTTCCGCGATCTCCCTATTGGAAAGGCCGGTGGCGAGAACCCGCAGCACTTCCAACTCGCGCTCGCTCAAAGGTTCGATCAAGGGAGAGGGAATATGCTGGCGCTCGCTCTCCAATGCCCTCAAAAGTGTGCTCACATAGTCTACCCCGATGCCCCTGGCTGCCGCTTGCCGCAGTAGTTCGCCCATCGGTGCGCCTTCGTCTATGAAGATGCGCACGTAACCTTCCGGTTCGGCCAGGGAGAGGGCGCGTTCCAATGCGGTCATGGCCTGGTCCAGCTTCCCTTGTGT
>CAZDYW010000575.1:0-1865 GCA_964509655.1 uncultured Anaerolineales bacterium | reverse complement strand
TCGTAGGGGCGGGGCTCCGTACCCGCCCTGAAATGGAAAAGTTATTTAATCCTCATTCCTTAGAGCCTTCTCTCCTCCACGTACTCCAGCGACTGGTGGCGGAAATAGGTGTCGTACAACTCGGCGTAGTGACCCCCTTGGGCCATCAGCGCCTCGTGATCTCCCTCCTCGATGATGCGGCCATTCTCCAGCACGATTACGCGATCTACCGCTCGCACGGTCGAGAGGCGGTGCGCGATCAGGATCGACGTGCTGCGCCGCAGGATCAGGTCGATGGCTTCCTGTATCTGTGCCTCAGTGAATGGATCGACGCTGGCCGTGGCCTCATCCAGGATGAAGATGGCGGGCGATTGGGCCAGCACGCGCATCAGCGCCACGAGCTGCCGCTGGCCCATCGATAGCCGTCCGCCGCGCTC
Organism: uncultured Anaerolineales bacterium; assembly: GCA_964509655.1. GTDB lineage: Bacteria > Chloroflexota > Anaerolineae > B4-G1 > B4-G1 > CAZANJ01. Next base: position 1,449 of record CAZDYW010000575.1, on the reverse strand, counting down.
CCCGACGTGAGTCTGGAGCCCGTTGGGCAGCGTCTCCAGCCATTCGCCCTCGCCGATGCGCCGCGCCAGTTCTTCGATCTCGGCGTCCGTGAGGTGGGATGCGGCATAGCGGATGTTTTCGGCCACCGTTCCCGAAAAGAGGAACGGCATCTGGGAGACCATGCCCAACTGCTCGCGGTAATCGTGCAGCTCGAAGGTGCGAATATCCTGCCCGTCGATGGTGATCCGCCCGCCCTGGAATTCGTAGAAGCGGGCGATGAGCTTGGCGATGCTGCTCTTGCCCGCGCCGGTGTGTCCCACCAGCGCCACGCTCTCCCCCGGCGCGATGCGGAGCGAGAAGCCTTTCAATACTGGCTCCTGTTCTGTGTAGCGGAAATCCACCTCGTCGAAGCCAATCTCGCCCCGTATCCGCCCCACGGGCCGTTCCGCTTTCTGTCGCACCGTCGGCTCGGCGTCGATGAGGGCGAAGATGCGTTCGGAGGCCGAGAGGCCAGCCTGGAACTGGCTCCAGAAGGCGGCCACGTTGATCATCGGGAACCAGAAGCGATCCACGCTCTGCAAGAAAAAGTACCAGTTGCCGACCGAGATGACCACGCTCAGGACCGCCCGTCCGCCCCAGTAGGCCAAGATCGCCGTGCCCACGCCGGACAGGGCGTTGAGTATGGGGAAGACGACGGCGAGCGTCATCCCACGCCGCAGGTTGACGCGATAGGATTGCCGGTTGACGGCGGTGAACTCATCATAGAGAGCCGCCTCTTGCCGGAATATCTTGGCTACGCCGATGCCGGTCACCGCCTCCTGGATCGCGGCGTTGACCTCGGCCAGGACGCGGAAGCCAGCCCGTGTGACGCGGCGGGCTACCTTTCGGAAGCCCATCGCTAGCAGGATCACCAATGGGGTGAAGGCCAGAACCATCAGCGTCAGCCGCCAGGAGATGCGGAGCAGGACCACGACCAGGATGGCCACCTGGAGCAGTTGGCTGAGCAGATCGGTGACGAGCTGCACCACGTTGGCGAACTCCTCGGTGTCGGACGTGATGCGGCTGATGATGCGCCCGGAGCGGAACTCGTCGAAGAAGGACATATCGTGGCCCACGACGGCCTGGAAGGCGTCCTCGCGCAGCGCTTGCACCACGTCGCCGATGACGCGGGCGAGGATGCGGCGGCGGATCCAGTTCCCGCCCCAGTTGGAGATACCGAAGGCCAGAACGATCCCCCCGATGATCAGCACCGGCCCCGGCGTGAGCGATTCGCCGAGCATGACGTCCAGCCCGCGCGAGATGACGAATATCTGCCCGGCGCCCACGAAGGCCAGCGCGGTGATTATCACGGCTACAAAGAAGACGCGCCTACCGTGCGGCACGAAGTAACGCGCGATGCGACGCAGCAACTCGCGGTCGCTGTACTCTCGGTCGTAGGCTTCGGTATCCAGGCCGTGAAATAGTGACAT
>CAZDYW010000574.1:0-1866 GCA_964509655.1 uncultured Anaerolineales bacterium | reverse complement strand
AAACTGAAGGGAAACTTCCGCCGAGATGTACTAGGATGAGGGGGAAAGCGCTGGTGCATCTTGCAGTCGCGCACGGAATGAATACAATCGCCTCATAAACTTAGCTGCAACGCACTTCCAATTCACCGGCAAGGCGCTGCACCTAAAAAGACCCACCTCGGAGGATTTAGGATCAAATGATTGAAAGACAACCGGGTGCCCGACAAATAATGAACCTACCCCACTTACTGTTCCTACTCGGCGTTTGTGCCTGGTTGGCGGTGGCATGGCCCTCATCGATGCGATGGACATCTCAATCAGCGGTCGCTGCCCCGCCCCGGCCCACGCTCACACCGACGCCTTGGCCCACACCGACCCCCTGGCTCACATCGACTCCTTGGCCCACTCAGCAACCTACGCAGCAGCCCACAAGCCAGCCCACGGAGCGCCCCGCGCCCACTGGCGGACAAATCATCCTCCGCGCAGAGTTTGCCCCGACGTGGCCTTGGGACGAAGCGGCATGGCAGGAGATTTGGACCGTGGTGCAATGGCAAGACCGAGAGGGAAAATGGCACGATGTCACAGGATGGCGCGGGGGACTGAATGAAATAGTGATCGACGAGAAAGGGAAAATCGTGGGTCAGCGCGTGTGGTGGATCGAGCGGGCCGATTTGGGCAAGGGGCCGTTCCGCTGGCTAGTTTACCGCGATCGTAAAGGCGCCCTCATCGCGACGAGCGATCCTTTTTACTTACCCACCCGCGTCAGCCAAAGCAGATTGGTTCGATCTCCAAGATTGAACTAATCTTACCAGAAGGGCGGACGCTCCATCCGCCACAGGCCGTAAATCCCCGCTAAAGCGACCAGACCGCCGACGACGTAACCCTCCAGTACGGTGGCCTCGGTGACGAAGATGGCCAGCAAGCCCAGGATGAAGGAGACGACATAGAGCGTGAGCACCGCCTCGCGCGGAGTCAGCCCGGCGGCCACCAGACGGTGGGAGGTGTGATCCCTGCCCGGCGTGGTGAGCGGGTTAAGGCCGCGCCGCAAGCGCGAGACGATGACCAGCGCGGTATCGAAGATGGGCAATCCCATCACCAGCACCGGCACCATCCAGGTGACAAAAGTGACACCATCGGGGAAGCGCAGCTTGATGCCGGTGGCGGCCAGCATAAAACCGAGGAAAAGGGAGCCCGAATCGCCCATGAAGATGCTGGCCGGATTGAGGTTATAAAAGAGGAAGCCAAGACAAGCTCCCAGCACGGCGACGGCGAGAGCGCCGACCAGGTATTGCCCGCTGAAGGAGCACATCAGCGCGAAGAAAGCGGCCGCGATGGCCGCGACCCCGCCCGCCAAACCGTCCATATTGTCGAGCAGATTGATGGCGTTGGTGATGTAGCCCACCCACAGCACCGTGGTGAGCAAGTTCAGCACGGGGTGGTGGAAGGTGCCGACGAAGACGCCGGTGGCGTAGAGCAGCAGCGCGGCCAAAATCTGGCCGATCATTTTGACGATGGGACGCACGCCCCAGCGGTCATCGACCAGGCCGAGGAAGGAGACGCCGGTGGCGCCGATGAGGATACTGCCGAACTGGGTGAACTTGTAGCGCCGGCCCAGAATGATGGCGGCGACGATGACGGCCAGGAATATGGCCGCTCCGCCCATGCGGGGCACCGGGCGGCGATGTACCTTACGCGCCTCCGGCTGATCGATCATGCCGATGCGCGGGGCCAAATAGCGGGCCAAGGGAGTGGCTCCGATGGCGAGCACCAGCGCTCCGGCGAAGACGAGGAGATAGACAGTCATGACTTCACTCCGATGTCATAGATTCTAGCCCATGGGAAACCTCTGTCTTGCTGACAGACTCGGTTACCATACCTTCTTCCATC
>CAZDYW010000573.1:0-1872 GCA_964509655.1 uncultured Anaerolineales bacterium | reverse complement strand
TTTGTCAAACAAACGGAGGAAATGCATGTCTATATTGATTGATCAAACCAAGCGCGTGCTGGTGCAAGGCATCACCGGACGCGAGGGGTCGAGACGGACGCAGCTGATGGTTGGTTATGGCACCAATGTCGTGGCCGGTGTGACCCCCGGTCGCGGCGGGCAGGACGTGGAGGGCATCCCAGTCTTCGACACCGTAGAGGAAGCCTGGGAAAAGGCCGGCCCGATTGATGTCAGCGTGCTCTTCATCCCCGCGCCGCTGGTCAAGAGCGGGGCTCTGGAGGCCATCGACGCCGGAGTAAAGCTATTGGTCATCGTGCCCGACCGCGTGCCCATCTACGACGTGCTTGCCATCGCCAAGCGGGCCAAGGAGAAGGACGCCCGCTTCATCGGGCCGAACACATTGGGTGTGCTCAGCCCCGGCAAGGCCGTGGTGGGCATGATGGGCGGACGCGCTGCCTCGGCCAAGTCATGGTTCTTCCCCGGACCGGTGGGAATCTCATCGCGCAGCGGCGGCATCACCTCGTCGATGGCCTATTATCTGGCGCAGGAGGGCATCGGCGCCACCACATTGACCCACGTCGGCGGGGACGCCGTCGTCGGTCTGCCCCACCCCGACGTGATGGAGCTCTATGAGCAGGACCCGGAGACCAAGGCCGTGGTGATGTTCGGCGAGATCGGTACCAGCCAGGAGGAGCGCGTGGCCGATCTGATCGAGGCGGGCGCTTTCACCAAACCGCTGGTGGCCTACATCGGCGGCAAGGCGGCCAAGAGCGGCACTCGCTTCTCACACGCCGGCGCCATCGTCGAGGGCGGACGCGGCACCTACGAGGGCAAGGTCGAGCGCTTGCGCGAGGTCGGCGCGACGGTGGTCGAGGGATTTATGGATCTCCCCAAGGCCACCAAAGAGGTGCTGGCGAAGTTGGATTTGTAGGGGGAGGTTTCAATGACTGAACAGACCTGGTCACAACCGATCACGAAGATTGAGCCGAACAAGGTAGCCGTGCGCGGTTACCGCATCGACGAGCTGATGGGCCAAGTGCCCTTCGCGCATATGGTATACCTGGTGCTGAAGGGCGAGTTGCCCACCGAATCGCAGGGGCGCGTGATGGACGCCATCCTCGTCTCCAGCGTGGACCACGGCGCGACGCCGCCCTCCGTCCTGGCCGCGCGGACGGTGGCCTCGGGCGGCGCGCCGTTGACCGCCGGCATCGCGGCCGGCGTCATGACCATCAACCGTCACCACGGCGGGGCCATCGAGGGCTGCATGCGGGTGCTGATGGAGGCGGTGGAGCTCAAGCATGAGAGCGATCAAGACGCGCTCAGCGCGGCCCGCGAGCTGGTCGAGGATTATCGGGCGCAGAAGAAGCGCATCCCCGGCTACGGTCATCGCATCCACAAGAACGACCCGCGCACCAAGAAACTCTTCTCCATCTGCGAGGAGGAGGGCGTGGCGGGCGAATACGTGGAGATGGGCGGAGCGATCCGGCAAGCGCTGAAGGAGACGCTGGGCAAGGATCTGCCGATGAACGTGGATGGTGCCATCGCCGCCGTGCTCTGCGAGCTGGACTTCCCGCCGGAGATGGGGAATGGCCTTTTCGCCATCTCCCGCACGGTGGGATTGACGGCCCACGTTTTCGACGAGATCACCAACCAGCGGCCAATGCGGCGCATCTCGCCCACGGCGCAGGATTACAACGGGCCGGAGGAGCGGGAACTGGCGTGAAACGTAATACGTAAGGGGATTCCAGAAAAATAATCCTCCCATTTCGACACTAGCAAAAGTCATCCTGAGCCTGTCGAAGGACGACTTTTGCGGCTTTGGCACCGGAAAACCCGCTCGAAATCGTCCTTCGACAAGCCTTCGGCGTGAGC
>CAZDYW010000572.1:0-1877 GCA_964509655.1 uncultured Anaerolineales bacterium | reverse complement strand
ACCGCCGCCAGAATCTCCCCGCGCCGAGGCACGCCAGCTTGCGCCAGTACCACCTCGCCCTCGCCATCCAGTAGCACCAGTGTGGGCACTCCACGCACACCGTAGCGCACGGCCAACTGCCTGCCCACGTCGTCCATCACACCGATGCGCAGCACACGCGCCCGCTCTCCCAGATCGCGCTCGATCCTGTCCACGACAGGTTTTGCCATAAGGCAAGCGCTTCAGGTATTGGAGTAAAACTCGACCAGCAGCGGTGCGCCATCGGTCGCCAGCGCGTCGAACTCGGCTGTGGTGGCCAACTCATCGCCCGGTGTGCGCAGGAGCAGATAGCCGCCCACCATCACGATCAACACGGCGACGACCGACCAATTTTCACGCCAAAAACGTCTCATCCCAGCTCCTCACTTGGCAGCCCCATCTGGGAGCGCAGTCGCGCCAAGTTCTCCCGGTCTTCGTGCAGGTCGTCACTCTTGGGCGTCTCCAGTAGCCCCGGAATCTCCGCCAGGCGTGGATCGTTCAGCAGGCGACGGAATGTGGTCAGGCCGATGTGCCCCGCGCCGATGTGCTCGTGTCGATCCTTGCGGCTGCCCAGTTCCGTCTTGCTATCGTTGAGGTGGAGCACCTTGAGCCGCTCCAGGCCGATGGCGCGGTCGAAGGCCGCCATGGTCTCGGCGTAGCCGGCCCGCGTGCGCAGTTCATATCCTGCGGCGAAGACGTGGCACGTATCAAAGCAAACGCCCAGGCGCTCACCCTGGGGCGTGTTCCGCAATAGCCAGCCCAATTGCTCGAAGCGATAGCCTAGCTTAGTGCCCTGTCCGGCCATGGTCTCCAACAGAATCTGGGCGCGGAAACCGGGCGTAGCCGCATGCACCTCTCCTAATCCTTGAGCTATGCGGGCCAGCCCGGCCTCTTCACCGCTTCCCACGTGGGCGCCGGGATGGAGCACCAGTCCGGATACTCCCAGCGCCTCACAGCGTTCCAACTCGACGATCAGCATATCGCGCGACTTCCGCCACAGCGTATCTTTCGGCGAGGCCAAGTTGAGCAAGTAGGAAGTGTGAGCCACTACTGGATGGATGCCGCTCTCCTCAGCACTGGTGTGGAAGAGCGCGATTTCCTCGTCGGTGAGCGGCTTCACCGCCCAGGAGCGATTCGATTTGACAAAGATCTGCACCGTCTCACAGCCCACCGACATAGCCCGGTCGAATGACTTGTGCAGCCCGCCGGCGATGGATTCGTGTGCGCCAAGTCTCATGCTTCCGCCGACGCCACTTGCGCCTTTATGCGTGCCAGCTCCTCCTCCAGTTCCTCCAACTCGATGAGCATTGCCGGAGGGGTGGAGTGCTTGGGCAAACGCGCCTTCAGATCGGTGATGCGTTGCTCCAGTTCCTCAATTTTCGCTCTTTCCTCTTTCACCGTTCCCCTATTCCTCCGCCTCGGCCACGGGCAATATCTGATAGGACGTGGTAATCTCCGCCGTCTCGCCCAACATCATTGAGGCGGAGCAGTACTTCGTCTGCGAGAGCTCGATGGAGCGCTCCAGTGCCTTGGGATCAACCCCATCCCCGACCACGACAAACTCCATGTGGATCTGGGTGTAGACTTTGGGGTGCTCCTTCGCCCGCTCGGCGGTCACCTTGACCTGCAGATCGGTGAAGGATTGGCGCTTTTTCTGCATAATGGAGATCACGTCCATGCCTGTGCAGCCGGCCAGCCCGATCAGAAGCAGTTCCATCGGGCGGGGGCCGCTTTCGGTTCGCTCCTCGCCCGGCATGACGTGATCAATCGCGATTGCCGGGCCGCTGGAAGCTTCGCCCAGCAGGCGCAGCCCCGGCCCGACCCATGTAACTTGTGCCTTAGATGCCATTCTTTCTCCT
>CAZDYW010000571.1:0-1886 GCA_964509655.1 uncultured Anaerolineales bacterium | reverse complement strand
AATGGAGATCCGCCACGAGTTGCTGAAGGTAAAACACATGCCGCCATGGAAACGAAAACAAGGCGACGACTGGGATCGGCTCAGCCGCTTCATCTACCGGATCAAGGATTTGGACACGCTGCGCAGTGTGACACGACGCACTGCTGTCGGAAACGGGCTTTCGCTATATGATTTCGGCAGCTATGTGATCCACCGCTGGTACAACTTCCACACCCACCAGGCCGCGCTTGGAATCATCCTGGCCCATACCACCGCCCACCCAGAGCCCGATCCCTACCACCACACGGTCGATTTCTACCTAAACGGGCAAGGCTTCGATCTCAAGCTAACTCGGCTGCCACTTCGCTTCGGCCACAGTATCGCCTACGCTCGCGCTCACCCAGATGAACTGGCCCGCTGGCTCTACGTAAATCAGTCGCAGCAAGGGCGCTTCCACGCGGCCAATCGTGTCTTTTTGGTCACGCACGATGCCGATGAGCCCTCGCGCACATGGGAGCTACGGCGGGATTTCGCGCAACTGGAGCGCGTCATCCACGAATTCCTCGACAAACCGCGCCTGATGGAGATAACCTTCAAGGATCAGAGAGGTAATAATCACAAACCTTCAGCCGGGGTCATCTTCTGCGTGCGCGAACAGTCCCCACGCAATACGTCCTAGAAAACCTCGATCTGCCAATCGACGATCTGTACATCGGGACGATGCATCTCCATCCACTGAATCGTCTTCTCAAAAAAAGCGTGGATGTAACCGGAATCGTTAGAGATGGTCACCAGGGCTATCTCGGATGTCTGCCAGAGATCATTATAGCCCACTTCGGCGGCGGCGACGTTGAATTCACGACGCAGACGATTCAGCAGGGGCTTGATGACACGGCGCTTTTCCTTCAGGGAATGATTGGCGGGGATGCGCAACTCGATGCTACAAGCTCCAATTATCATAGATGTAAACCACAAAAAGTAAAACTTAAGGACAAAACTGATGGTTGTCCAGTGCGAGAGCGAACTCAGTATATCATGTTAGAGGCAATCGTCAAACTCGATGGGTCCACGCATCGGCGGCGTACTTCTCCATCCGTAGCTTATCCGCCCAAGCACGCTCCTCTTCGGTTAGGACGTCCAGTTCGAAGCGCAAGTTCAGCGCTTCGGCAAAGCCCCTCATAAGGGCCTCAGCTACTTCTTCCCAAGCGATAGTTCTTCCCAGTGCCTCACCAAGCGTTGTAGCGCGAGCACGCACACGATCCGGATCGGGATGCATGGTCAGCAATGGACAGATACGGGAGATGTCACCTCGGAGGGGCACAGTTCCGTGCTGAAGCACCACGCCCCGCGAGCGCATCTGAGCGCTCCCCACCAATTTCCTCCCGCCCAATGTGATCTCATAATCAGAAGGCGCTTCGAAGCAGACTGGCCCTTTATCACGCCCTTCCGCTCGCTGATCGGCCACTATACTGGTTACACCTAAACGCCCTATGCCGTGCATCAGCCCCGCGCTGATGCGCCGGTAACTCTCCACCACGCCACCGGTCACCCGAGGGTCCTTTTCCGGCGCAACTAGGCTGTAGGTCAACTCGTCGATGTGGAGAATGGCCCGACCGCCAGTAGGACGGCGCACTAAATCGAAGCCAATCGCTTCCAACGCTCGCCGATTAGCATCGCTCGCCGACTGCGCCCGCCCCAGTGACAGACAGGGAGGCTCCCACCCATATAGGCGAAGGGTCGGTGGCGCTTTCCTCTCCGAGACAGCGCGCAAGATCGCCTCATCCACCGCCATATTCACCGCTCCATTGGCTGGAACCGAGCGGATCAAACGCCAAGTCGCAGTATGATGTTTGAGCTTATCTGAAGCCAAGACCTCTTGTCCCAAAGATACCAAATGGCCACTCCCC
>CAZDYW010000570.1:0-1889 GCA_964509655.1 uncultured Anaerolineales bacterium | reverse complement strand
ACTCTTGGATGTACCGTTCACTCTCCTTCTCCGCTTGCTTGCGATCGGTTATGTCCTGGGCTGCACCGTAGACGCGAACTACTCGCCCTTCGTCGTCATCCCAGACGGGCTCCAGGAAGTCTCGTACCCAACGTGTCTCTCCACCTTTCGTGACTATTCGGCATTCAACGACGTCCTTACGATTGGAAAGGCAAGCTTCAAGATGTCGGCGTGCTTCAGGTAAATCTTCCGGGTGAATCAACTTCATCGATGTATCTTGTCGATCCAACATCTCCATTCGATAACCCGTGATTTGAGTGAAGCCCTTCGTTGACCACTCAAGCGCAAGGTCACCATCCCGGTCAACAGCAAACGCATAAACGTAGTCCGAGGCGAGATCAGTAAGTCGTCGATAACGATCCTCCTTTTCCCGCAAAGCCTCTTCCACCCGCCTGTGCTCGGTGATGTCCAACATTACCCCATTCCAGAGGATACTCCCATCCGGCAAACGGCGAGGGCTGGAGGAACCGCGTAGCCACGTGACACTGCCGTCCGGCTTCACTATCCGGAAATCGTGTTTCCAAGCCTCCATCCGTTGGGCCGCATCGTAAATGGACCGCTGAAGCGCAGCTAGATCGTCTGGGTGAACGTCGTTAAACAGCAGTGACGGGTCTGTCAGTTCCTCCAATGGCCGCCCAAAGAGGGCCTGACCGCTTTCGCTCATGTATGGCACAGCAAAAGCTCCGCCTGGAGATATGGTGAACTGGTAGATCGCGCCAGGTATATTGGCTACGATGTCGCGGTAGCTTCGCTCACTCTCGTGCAGCCTCTCCTCCATCTGCCTGTGCTCGGTGATGTCCAAGCTCGCAGATCCAATTAAGGCGGTTTTTCCCTTTCTGTCGATGGGGAATTTGTAGGTGATACAATGTCTCACTCCCTCTGAGCCCCGGACTGTCGTCTCCGAGACGATCTCCTCTCCATCCAGAACCTTTTGGTTTTCTCTGTTATAAAAGGCATGCAACTCCTCGGGCAATAAGTCCTCCGTTGTAAGCCCGATCAACTCTTCCGGCTCACAGCCAGCAGCCTCTGCAAATCGATTGTTGGCGTAGACCACGCGCCCACCGGAATCCTTGATGGAAACCGCTGCCGGAAGGTGTTGCATGAACAGATCGAATTGCTCCTCTTTCTCCCGAACTTTCTCCTCCGCCCGCTTGCGCTCGGTAATGTCTACGCAAGCGACCTGTACAGCCGGTTTGTTACGATAATCAACGAGGCTCACCAATGCCTCCACCCAGTGCACTTCTCCGTCCTTGTTAGTGAAGCGGAGCTCATAGCACGATGGGACCGATTCACCGGCCAAGCGGTCTCGCAGATTATCCCAGATCCTCCCCCGATCATCAGGGTGTACAATGGCCTGTAAATCGCTTGCCGAAAATGAGAGTAGTTCCTGCTGAGTATATCCACTGAGGTCAGCGATGCCTGGATTGGCGAAGGCTATGCGGCCATCTTGAATAATGAGCAGTCCTTGTAGAGAACACTCGACCAGTGTGTGATAAGCTTCCTCCGCTTGCTTACGCGCTGTGATGTCCTGTACCAGCCAATGCAGTTCCCCATCCGGGACCGAGGCCACGGTTATAGCAGCGTGGAACAAATCACCGTCTTGAGGTTCCAAGCGTGTCTCCCAATGCTCGCGCTGCTTACCTGTCCTTGCTCGCAGCCGATTGATCTTGGCCCGGAATCCATCCCGTTCCTCGGCCAGGACGAAGAGAGCCAGCGACTTATCTGCTAGTTGACCTCGTTGCATTCCTAGAAACTGGGCTGCCGTGCGGTTGGCCTCCTGGATCACACCCTCAGCATCGGTTATCAAGTACCCACCTGGGGCGAAAGCGAACAGCTTCTGATGGCGCTGT
>CAZDYW010000569.1:0-1893 GCA_964509655.1 uncultured Anaerolineales bacterium | reverse complement strand
TGCCCTGGCTGCAAATCCAGCGGGTCGAGCAGCCCGTTGACCTCGGCCAGGTAACGCCAGTGGCGTGGATGCCCGTATTCCTCGTAAGCGATCAGGTCCAATCGGTCTCCGCCTTCCACTCGCCGTGTCTTTCGTGCCTCCGTGCGTGTTGTGGGGTTCGTCGATCCCTTTTCGTCGTCGCTGGTGTCATATTGGATGAAATCGACTGCTGCCTTGGCCCGCACTGGCGTGCCGTCGGGCAGGAAGAGAGTGAAGGTCAACTTCACCTTATTGATGACGGCGATGAAGAGCGTGATCTTGCCCCACACAAACTGCACAGGCGGCGGGGGCAACCGGTACATTCCGGCTTGCCGATACCCTGCTGACTCTGGCCCCAGCATCACCAAGCGCAGGAGTTGATTGGTGTACTTGCGCACGTCATCCCCGGTTTGCGTGGTGTCGAAAAGGAGATCAAGGCTGAAGCTGGCTGGCTTACCGCCTCCGAAGTCCAGGTCGGGCGCATTCCGTCCGGGCGTGGGCTCACCGCTGGTCCAGGAGACTTCCTTGGTGATCGAAAGCTCCTCCGGGTTGAACTGGAACTCCAGCTCAAGCTTTCCCCTCTCATCTCTCAGCGCATGTCCTTTCTTGTCCACCGGCGCGATCTTGGCCCGCTCCAACTTTGAGGGAGTGAAGACCTCGGGCTTCGTCATCATACTGGCTGGATTAAAAGATTTTAGCACCATATCCTACACTCCATTCTCAATTCTTCATTCTCAATTCTTTACCACATGCGTTCACGTTCAATGACCAACATACGTCGGATGATGGGGTAAACGTCCTGTGCTAATTGCTCCAGGTCTACCTCTGTTTCCTCTGCTTCCTCAGCTATTTCTTCCGTTTCGGCTCTCTGTACGATTGTCTCTCGCGGCGCGGTCACCTCCTGGGTCGGGCTGATGGAAGGCTGCGTTGACTGGCGCTGGACCGTCTCTGTCCGTGCTTTCTGAGGCTGTGCCAGCGGCAGATTGGTCTCCTGGCGCTGAGCTGAACTAAGTTGATCGGCCTTAACCGACTCCGTTCGCGAAGGAGGGGAGGAGACATCGCGAGATGCCGTCCTCGGCGGGATAGACAGTACTAAGAGGTCCTCTTGGGATTCTAGGAATCCCTTTTCTCTGCCGCTCTCACTGGAGAAGTAGGTCGGTTTGAGCGTCTTCCTGCCTGTTAATCGCTGCTTCAGAGATTCTGCAGCTTGCGGTTCGGGCATAATAGCCGTGCGCTGAATCCGTGACTGTGTCGGCGTGATACCCAAAGTTGAAGAAGATGGGCCAAGGCTGATGGGGCCTTTTGGGCTGCGAGCGTATAGTGTTGGCTCGCTTTCCTGGGACTTATAGCGGTGACGGATGTAAGGCCAGTCGCGGTCCAACACGCTGAGATGCTCAAACTGGCCCCTCTCTCTCGCGACTTCGCGGGGCGGGAGATTCGATTGCACCCTGGTCGCTTCACGTTCTATCAAGGATGGCGTCTTGCTTATCAGCGTTGTCAATGGGGGAGTTAGAGTTGACTTCTGCGTCAATGTCTCTTCGCCCACCTGGGCCACAGGCTCGATAGCTCCTGATATCTGCATCGTCTCCCTTTGCACCGGTGACGTTTTTGCTGGGTGATCGGGCGTGATCGTTTCTACCTCCCGCGCCGAATCCATCTGGCCTAGAGGCAGCGCTTCCTCCTCTTCGCGTGGCGCTTTTTGTTCTTCAGTAACCTCAATCGGCATCGTCGCTTGGGGTACTTTTCCCTCAATCTCCGCTGCGGCCGTCCGCTGTATCGTCGGCGGCTCGACCGTGCGGCGTGGCTCCGGTTGAAGTTGGAGCGTAGGTTGCTGTGTTTCCTGTGTCTGCTGGGTAGGGTGACCACGAGGGATCG
>CAZDYW010000568.1:0-1893 GCA_964509655.1 uncultured Anaerolineales bacterium | reverse complement strand
CAGATCCAGCGGGAGCGGGTGAGGGATGCTATTACCGATTTTGATGGTCAAAAATGATCACGGCAGTGCCAGCCGCTGCAGCCCGCCGATCACGTCCTCCCCCAGGTGGAAGTGAATGACCCGCCGCCCTGCATCCCTCAACGCTTGCCGATCTCCCATAGCCTGGGCCATCTCCAGCACGCCGAAGGTGATGTGTGCCTCCGACGCCCCCGCTTCTTCGGGAATGGCGGCGTCGCTGGGATTATCCGCCGTGAATTGAACGAAGAGCCCATTTCCAGCATCGCCCTTGTGCAACTGCCCGGTGGAATGCAGGAAGCGCGGCCCGTAGCCGACCGTCGTCGCCAGCCGATAGCGATCGCGCAGTTGGAGGCGCAGGTTTTGCAGCGCCTCCGTCGTCGCCGGTGTGGGTTGCACGTAGGCTTGCAGGGCGATGTAATCGCGGGGGAATTCTCCCTCTGCCCCGGACTGGGCCAGGAAATCGTGCAGCGCTGCGGGCCTTAGCGGCGCCGATTCTGTGTCGGGCAGTTTCCCCTTCTCCCGATATTCGGCCATCATCCGCCGCGCCTGTACTTTGGCCGCCTCGACGTTGGGCTGATCGAAGGGCTGAATGCCCAGCCGGTAACCGGCCACGGCGACGGCCAGCTCCCAGAGGAACATCTGCTCCCCCAGATCGTAGACATCGCGCAGTTTCAGTTTCACCAGCGGATGGCTGGCCTTCTCCAGCCTGATGAGGTCCGGAGCGAGGGTCTCATCCGCGCCCAACTGGAGGTGGACGAAGAGGCGGTCGTCGCCGTATACCTCCGGTGGCCCCAGGGGTTCGCCCACCACCGGCAAGATCCCGGTGCCAGACTTGCCCGTGCTCTCGGCGATCAGCTGTTCCAGCCAGTCGCCGAAGGGCGTTATCTTATCCGAGGCGACGAAGGTGACCTTGTCACGACCGGCCTTGGCGAGCTCGCCGAGGATGGCGCCCAACTCGCCGGCCGGGTTCGGGGTGGAGCGGCAATCGGAGGCCATAACCTGTGCCCCTTCCAGCAAGCGCTCAAGATCAAGGCCCAAAAGTGCCGCCGGCGCCAGCCCGAAATATGAGAGCGCCGAGTAGCGCCCGCCGATGTTAGGATCGTTGAGGAGTACTGCGCGGAAGTCGAGCTTCTCGCCCAGCCCGATCAGCTTGCTGCCCGGATCGGTGATGGCGACGAAGTGCTCGCCCGCGCGTTCTTCGCCCAACTCCTCAAGGGCGCGATTGTAGAAGAACTTGAAAAGGGAAATCGTCTCGGCCGTGGAGCCTGACTTGCTGGCGACGATGAAGAGCGTTTGGGCCAGATCGATCTGCGCGGCGCGGGCCAGTACTGCGCCCGGATCTGTGGTATCCAGCACCGTGAGGGCCAGGCCATCCTCCGCCGCGAAGACTTTGCTGAAGACATCCGGGGCCAGGCTGGAGCCGCCCATTCCGAGCAGTAGGACTTGGCTGTATCCATCGGCTCGCACCTCCTCGACCAGTTTCTCCAGGCGCGGCAGGTTTTCCTGCATCGCGTCGGCGATATGCAGCCAACCCAAACGGTTGGTGATCTCGTCCGGCTGGGGCTTCCAGACGGTGTGGTCATGCTTCCAGATGCGGGCGATGATCTCCTCTCGCGCCATCTCGTCCAGTGCGGCGTCCACGGCTTTCTGGTATGCGCCCAGGTGGGCTTTCAGCGTGTTGCTACTTGGGTGTAATTTTGTCATCGCTTGTTCTCCTCAAGTTAGTGTGGGATTCGGAAATAAATAACCTACCCATGCATACACGGGCGGGCACGGAGTCCCGTCCCTACATCATAAACTTAGGACCTGTGAGGGAATAACTTTTACATTTGATGAACGGGCGACCACGGAGGGATCGCCCCTACGTTCGTATTA
>CAZDYW010000567.1:0-1893 GCA_964509655.1 uncultured Anaerolineales bacterium | reverse complement strand
GTGGCTGCTTCGCTGGCGGGCGGCGCAGCGGCGGCCATCGTGGCGACGATACCGAGGGCCGCGCCCTTGACCAGGCTGATGAGCGGTATCTCGACGTCGCGCACGGTGAGCACGAAGTAGAGATCGTTGATGGTGCGGGTGACCATCCGCACGGCCGATTGACCCATCAGCACGCCCAGCGCCAATCCCAACGCCGCACCGACGGCGCCCACGATCAGCGCTTCTCCCAGCACCAGCACGAACACCTCGCGCCGCGTGACGCCCAGACATCGCAAGACGCCGAAGAGCGGGCGCCGCTGCACCACGGAGAACGTCATAGTGTTGTAGATCAGGAACATCCCCACGATCAAGGCCAGGAGGCTGAGGGCGGTCAAGTTGAGGCGGAAGGCAGCCGTCATCTGCCTGGTGGCAGCGGTGCGCGTCTCCACCGGCTGGAGCCGCACGCCCTCCGGCAGAGGGGGAAGGGCTTCCTCGAAGCTTTCTGGGTCTGAAAGAATCAGGTCGATGCGATCCAGGCGCCCCAGATGATCGGTCAACTCCTGCGCCGTGGCGATGTCGGTCAGGATGATGCCGGACAGCGCGCGGCGGCTGAGGTCATCGCCGGGCTCCAGGAGGCCGACGACTGTGACCTCCCGCCGACGTCCCTCCACATCCAGCTCTATGCTGGAGCCGGGCGCCAGTTGATGCCGTTCCGCGACCTCGGCCGCGATCAGCACCGCCCCCGGCTCGGTCAGGAAGGCAGTCAGTTCGGCCAGCGAGGCCCGCTCTCCACTCCAAAGGTAACTGCGAAAGGGCGGCTCGGCGAAGGGGTCCACGCCCAAAAGCTGCATCGCCTGGTTCCCCAGTTGGGGCGAGGTGGCGTAGGTGGTGACGACGGGAGCCGCTGTCCTCACTACACCTGCACGTCGCAAGTCAGTGTAGATTGTCTCGTCCAGACCCTGTGGCCCGCCGACGATCTGATGGGTGGCTCGTCCGGCGACGGCGTCGATGCTGAGATCGAAAGCCCGGCTAGCACTGACGTTAGCCAGGTCAACGGCCACGACGACGGCCACACCAAGCGTGATGCCCAGAATCATCAGCACGCTCTGCCACAGGTGACGCATCAAGTAGCGCCGTCCCAGAGCCCACAGCGTGCGTGGGGCGAAGCTGGATAGCCCAATTTCCATCGCGCTCTCAGGCATCGACGAGCTTCCCGTCGCGCAGGTAGAGGATACGGTCGGCATAAGCAGCGGCGTCTGGACTGTGTGTGACCAGAACCAGATTCTTACCCGCCCGCCGAGTGAGGCGATCCAGCAGATTCAAGACCTGGCACCCCGTATCTTCGTCGAGGTTGCCCGTTGGTTCGTCGGCCAGCACCAGGCGCGGATCGTGGACCAGAGCACGAGCGATGGCGATGCGCTGTTGCTCACCGCCGGATAGCCGGTCCGGGAAGGTATCGCCACGGTCGCCCAGCCCCACGGCATCGAGCAGAGACTGCACACGCTGGCTAGCGTCCGCGCCATTGATGCCGTTGAGCTCCAGGGGAAGCATGACGTTCTCCCACACGGTCAATGTAGGGAGCAAGTTGAAGAACTGAAAAACGAAGCCGATGTGACGGCGACGAAAGAGGGTGCGCTGTCGCTCTTCGAGAGCGGTCAGATTCTGACCATCGAGCCAGATGGCGCCGCCGTCGGCGTCATCGATGCCGCTGATCAAGTTCAGCAAAGTGCTCTTGCCGCTGCCGCTCTGGCCTACCACGGCCACCGACTCGCCCTTGGCAAAGACAGCGTTCACCTCTCGCAGCACAGAGCGTGTGTGTGGTCCTTCTCTAAAGCTCTTGGAGAGCTTTTCAAGCCGCATAAAATCGTCTCTCATTGGTCACCTAATCCGCTAACGGAGCACCCGCGTCTGCCT
>CAZDYW010000566.1:0-1915 GCA_964509655.1 uncultured Anaerolineales bacterium | reverse complement strand
GTGGGTAAATTATTTTCTGAATCTCGAAGCGTGAAATGATGTCCAATAGCGGAGATGTGTTTGATGATCTGTTGAGCGCGTGGGAAGTGCCGCCCCCATCCGGCGTTTCGTTCGAGGCGGGCGCGGAGCAGCCACAGCCCGCCGTCTGGCCCATGCAGTTGCCCGCGTCGCCCGAAGCGGCCCAGGCCATGCTGGATGAGAAGCGAGTCGCGCTTCGGCGCAGTGAGGCGGATCTGGCGGAAGCTCAACGGCGGCTGGATCAATTCGACAGAGGCGTTTCCTTCGCTGCGCCCGCCGGCCCCGAGGCTGAGTTGCGTGAATGGCTAAACGCGATAGAATCACCAGTGTCGTTTGGCCCGCTGGGGTCAAGGCGCAAAGAGGCTGAAAAGCGGGAGACACACCGGCAATGGCAAGGATTTCTGGGGCGAGTGCGCGAGATACTCTCCCACTACGCGCTCGTCGAGACGGAGGTAGGAGAAGCGCTCGTGGGCCGCACTGCCGTCGGCTGGAGTGGGGATTTCGATACACGCTGGGAGGCCAACGCTACGCTACAGTCGATGGAACTCCATCGCCAATCCGTCCATCTGGCGCTGGAATCTCGCATCGCGCTGGTACGCCTGCTGAGCGTCATCGGCGCCGGAGCGGCCAAGCTGGCCCTGCGATTGACAGTCCCCGGCGCACAGTTGCTCGTGCTGCCCGCCGCCTGGAAATTCGTGCGCGATGTGCTGAAGGCAAAAGATGAATGGTGAATGATGAATGATGAATGGTGAATGATGAATGGCGAATGATGAATGGCGAAACCAAATTCTCCATTCTCTATTCTTCATTCTCTATTCTCCATTCTCTATTCAAAGAAAGGAGTTTGATGATGGCAGAGATCACGTTGGAACAAGCTTTGGAAAAGTTCGCCGGTGACTTGGCGAAGAAGCTGGAAACTTTCATCCAGGACATCTCGGAGCTGGAGGTGCGCACTTACACCACAACCGAGGACCAGATCGAGACACTGATCGCACAAGGTGCCGCTGTGGACCAGGAAGCCACGGGCAAGGCCAAGCTGCGTGCTTGCACCACTATCGCATTCGACGGCGACATGACCGTCTGGGTGCCCTTGGAGGGCGGCGGCGCGGTCGACGAGGCGCTTTGGGAACTGCATCAGGGCGTCGTGCGCCAAGCGGTGACCAACCGTGCGCTGATGATCGAATCCATGGGCGAGGCGGCTTCATCGGCCCTCAAGGCTATGGGGGTCAAGAGCGGTTGAGCATTCTAAAGGTGCAACGCACTTCGTAAGTGCGTTGCACCTCAATTTGAACACTTCGAGGGGAGATATGGACAAAGAGATCAACTTTCTATTCGTGGGCGTCGGCGGGCAGGGCATCCTGACCGCGTCCGACATCACGGCCAGCGTGGGGCTGGAGGCCGGATATGACGCCAAAAAATCGGAGGTGCATGGCTTCTCGCAGCGCGGGGGCGTGGTGGAAAGTCACGTGCGCTGGGGCGCCGACGTAGCCTCACCGCTGGCCGAAAAGGGAGACGTGGATTTTCTCGTCGCCACCGAGGTGCTGGAGTCTGCCCGCTGGATCGATTGGCTGCGCCCCCAAGGAGCGGTCTTCATCAACCAGCAGCACATCGCGCCGATGTCGGTCACGGTCGGGAATGCGGTCTATCCTCCCCAGGATGAGATCCTGGAAGCCGTCCACGCTCGCACCGCTGACGTGACGCTGGTCGAAGCGCTCGCCGTCGCCGAGCGGCTCGGAAATGCCAAGCTGACCAATACGGTGTTGCTGGGAGCGCTCTCCACGCGGCTGGACGTCTCACCGGAGACCTGGCTGACCGTGGTCGAGCGCCGCGTGCCGCCAAGATACGCTGAGCTGAATCGCGAGGCCTTTTGGGAAGGACGCCGCGCGTTGGAGGAGAA
>CAZDYW010000565.1:0-1923 GCA_964509655.1 uncultured Anaerolineales bacterium | reverse complement strand
CTACCGTTCCACCTCCGAGGGAGCGGGCAGTCCCATCGAGCTCATATAAATGTCGGCGAAACGGGCATCGGTGGTCAGCTCGATGTACTCCACGCGGGCAGCGATCTCCGTGGCCACCTCGCGGCAGTGGCGGGAGAGCAGCGCCAGCTTGGCCCCGATGCCAGCAGCGTTACCGACCTGATCGAAGCGCTCCAGCGGCAGCGGCGGGAACATCCCGATCCCGCGTGCGCTCGCCACGTCCAGGTAGGTGCCGAAAGCGCCCGCCACGACGACGCGGTCGACGTCGTCCACCTCCAGGCCGGCCTCTTCCAGCAGCACTTCGACGCCCGCGCGGATGGCGCCCTTCGCCAACTGGATCTCACTCACATCCCCACGGGTGATGACGATGTCGCGAGGCGCGCCGCGCTCGCCGGCCGGGATGAGCACGAATTCCGGTCGGTCCCCCGCTTCGCGGACGCGCGGATGGCTGTTCCGCTCCATCGATCCGTTTTCCTTCAGCACGTTGATGCGG
The DNA here is from genome assembly GCA_964509655.1 of uncultured Anaerolineales bacterium. Classification (GTDB taxonomy): domain Bacteria; phylum Chloroflexota; class Anaerolineae; order B4-G1; family B4-G1; genus CAZANJ01. The sequence goes on along the minus strand of CAZDYW010000565.1, from coordinate 1,412 downwards.
CGCAGCTCGGCCACGCTGTCCAATATGCCGGAGCCGCAGATGCCCACCGGCGGCGCCCCGTCGATGGTCTGATACTCGATCCTCCCGTCGACCATCTTGACCCACTCGACGGCACCGGGCGCGGCCCGCATGCCATCGCGGATGTGGGCGCCCTCGAAGGCGGGGCCGGAGGCGGTGGAGCAACTCAGCAGCCGCCCGTTCGCCGCCAGGCTGACCTCCGTGTTGGTGCCGATGTCCAATCCCAGCGTGACCTCATCGGTCTCGTGCAACCCGCTGGCCATCACCATCGAGACGTGATCGGCGCCGACGAAGCCGGCGATGTTGGGCAGCAGGTGGACATTCGCGCCCGGGGCCAGACGCAGCCCCAGATCACGTGCCTTGATGTCACAGGGGGCGGAAAGGGCTGGCACGTAGGGTGCCACTCCAAGTTGATCGACCGGCAGCCCCAGAACGAGATGGTGCATGCAGGTGTTGCCCACCAGCACCGCCTCCAGGATCGCTGTGCAGCAATAACCCAATTGCTCACAGAGGTCTTTGGCCCGTTCCTCCAGCCCCTCGACGATGGCCCTCTGGAGCTCATAGGCACGGTCGGGGTTCTCCATCGCGTAGGCGATGCGGGCCATCACGTCCTCGCCGTAGGCGATCTGGGGATTCATCGCTCCGGATGAGCCCAGCGTCTCGCCGGTCTCCAGGTCCACCAGGTAGGCGGCCACCTTGGTGGTGCCGATGTCCACTGCCAGCCCCAGCGGGGGCGTGCCGGCCGGTGCTGCGCCGATGACCTCGCCGTCTCTCATGAAGAGGCGAATGTGCCAATCGTTCTCTCGCAGCAGGGGCGGGATGTGAGTCAGGGCCACGGGGTCGAAGCGCACGCCAGCGATGTTGTGTTGTTCGCGCAGCGCCTCGCGCAGGCGGACCTCGTCGGAGCGCAGGTCGTGCAGCTCTGGCGGATTCGGTTTCACGTCGAAGGAGCGCACGGCTGGGTCGATATCGACCGGTCGCTCGCGGCCCTCGATCTGCGCCCGCTGCTGTGCGGTGATCGATTCCGGCGGCACATCCACCAGCACATCGCCCAGCACATTGGTGCGACAGGCCAGGCGGTATCCCGCCTCGATTTCCCCTTGGTCCAGGAAGTCTTGCTCTGTCTCGGTGAGAGGCGAGACATTCCCCTCGACGATGCGCACGCGGCATGTGCCACAGACTCCCGCGCCGCCACAGACGGCGTTCAGTCCCACGCCGGCCAGTTGTGCGGCTTCGAGGAGTGTCTTCCCCTCGGCCACCTGCACGCGGCGGCCCAGAGGTTGAAAGTCTACAGTGTTTTCAGTCGTCATTATACGTATCCTTTTTGTCTAGCTATGCCTTTACATATTTGGTCACTTGAGCAGTAACCATATCTGTCATTTGTTGATCTGTTT
>CAZDYW010000564.1:0-1925 GCA_964509655.1 uncultured Anaerolineales bacterium | reverse complement strand
ATTCTCCACCAGCACCTCAACTTCTCGCTCGCCGGTGGGGATCACCTCGAAGAAGGTGTTGCCGACCTTCAGCGGGATGGGATTTCCCTCCTCGTCGGTCAGCGTCAGCATGTCGTCCCGCTCCCAGCGCTGCCAGAAGGCCTCGATCTGGACCCCGTCGCGGAAAATGAGGGCACGGTTAGAGTCCCAGAGCGCGAACTGGATTGAGAGCGCGCCGCTGTGTGGCTCCTCGACAATTTTGGTATCCCACTGCGGCACGTAGAGCACCACCACGTTGGCCACATTGAGCTGGCGCCCATCGAGCGCGTCGGTGTGGGGCACCCCATCGGTCCAGCGCAGGTAGCGCCCGCTCCCCTCGTCGTAGCGCCATTCGGCGTCGAGGCGGTTCCAGGGGAGCTTGATGATATTCGCCTTCGTCCCGGTCACCGGAGGAGTGTTGGAGAAGGCCATCCCCTCCAGGTTCTGGCGCCCCTCGACGCCGCGCTCCGCCGCCCACTCGCGCACCACCTCCGGGTTGGAGTACATCGTGTGCTCCAAGGGCACGTCGCGGCTGTGATCGCGGTAGAAGACCGGCGCACCGACTCCCACGCTGGGCGAGGCGACGCGCTCCGGGTAAAGGTCCGAATCCTTGACCAGGGCCAGGACGCCGTTGCTGAAACCAGAGCAGGCCAGCACCGCCTTGTAGATCGCCGGGAGCTCTAGATCGATCAGGCGACCGCTGCGCACCGGCCCGACGCGTTGCGGCGACTCGTCCAGATAGATGGCGGTCCAGCGGGTGGCGAACCAGCCCTCGTTGTAGTGCTCGTAGATCAGATCGGCGTTGTTGATGCCGGCCTGCGGGCGCACATACTGGCCCGGCCAGTTGGAAATCTTGATCGCCACCGGCACCCGCTCCAGCTTGGCGACGTCGTCCACGCGCTCGCCGGTGAGGGGGTTGATCTCTGCGGGCCAGGGCGTGGGCGTCGGCGTGGCGGCCGGTGTCGGCGTGGACGTGGGCGGCACGGGCGTTGGCGTGGATGTGGGAAGCAGCGGCGTATGGGTGGCCGTCGGCGCGATTGTACGGGTCGGCGTGGGTGTGGCCTGCGGAGCGCTGCTTCCACAGCCGCCCAGAGCCGTCGAGATCAAAGTCACAACCGCCAGCCCGGCTGTGATGCCCATCAAGGTACGGAGTCTGCGTTTATGTGATATGTGATTACTCACTCATTACCTCCATGTTAGATTTTTTGTGTTCGCAAATGCGTTGCGCTTCAGAAAACTGAAAGGATAAAATGGCTTTCTAGGATTTCGCGTGGTGGTATGCTTGTAGGGGCGATCCCTCCGTGGTCGCCCGTGCAAAATGCACGCGGGCGGACACAGAGTTCCGCCCCTACGAAGCGGACCACGCGAGGTCCCAAAGAGCCATAAAAATATAAGGACACTGGCTGAAAAATGATAAAGCAACCGAGTTCACGCAACTGTTTCGTCTGCGGTCGGCAGAATCCGATCGGGCTAAAGCTGGAATTCTTTGAGGATCGTGAGAGTGAGCAAGTGGAAGCTGAAATCATGATCCCCGATCAATATCAGGGCTATCCGGGCGTAGTTCACGGTGGCATAGTGGCCGCCATTCTCGACGAGGCCGCCGGGCGGGCGGTGCTGATAAACGGCTCCGATGAGGATCTGATGGCGACGCTGCGCCTGACCATCCGCTATCGCCGCCCGACGCCGACCGAGACACCGCTGAAGGCCGTGGGATGGGTGGAGCATGTGGGGGGCATCGGCGCCAAGGTGGCCGGGGAAATACGATTGCCCGATGGCACCGTCACCGCCGAGTGCGAATCCCTGCTTGCCACGCCCCCGGAGGAGTTCCGCGAACAGTGGGAAGAGGAGATACCGTACTGGCGGGTCTACGGCGATAACGAATGAACAAAGTTCGCGGTCTACGCTGA
>CAZDYW010000563.1:0-1938 GCA_964509655.1 uncultured Anaerolineales bacterium | reverse complement strand
GCCGGAATCAACTTCCCAACTTCAAGCAGCGTGGTATAATATCCGCTTGATGACTGATTTTGTCCACTTACACGTCCACAGCGAATACTCTCTCCTCGACGGGCTGAGCAGTTGCAATGAGCTGGCCCAGCGAGCGGCTGAGCTTGGCATGCCGGCCATCGCGCTCACCGATCACGGCGCGATGTACGGCGCGGTCCAGTTCTATAAGTCCTGCCGCGCCGCTGGCGTCAAGCCCATCATCGGGATGGAGGCCTACGTCGCGCCGCGCGGCCGCCAGGATCGGGATCACAAACTCGACCGCAGACCCTACCATCTGGTGCTTCTGGCCCAGAACAATACCGGTTACCACAACCTGATGCGCCTGGCGACCATCGCCCAGTTGGAGGGCTTCTATTACAAGCCCCGCATCGACAGGGAGGTGCTGGCGGAGTATTCCGAGGGCCTGATCGTGCTCTCCGGCTGCGGCTCCGGCGAGGTGGCGCGATTGCTCAAGGATGGGCGCGTCGATGAGGCGCGGGAAGTTATCAACTGGCATCGCGAGGTCTTTCCGGACCGCTACTACCTGGAGATTCAGGAGCACGGTATCCCGGAGCTGGCCGAGGTGAATGAGCGACTCATCCCGCTGGCCCGCGAGATGGAGGTGCCGCTGGTCGCCACCAACGATGCCCATTACACCTACGCCGAGGACGCCGACGCCCACGACGTGCTGCTCTGCATCCAGACCGGCAAGACGGTCACCGAGCCCAACCGCATGCGGATGGATGGCGAGAGCTACTACATCAAGAGCGGCGATGAGATGGCGGCCCTTTTCCCCGATGTGCCGGAGGCGCTGGAGAACACGCTGCGCATCGCGGAGCAGTGCAACGTCGAGCTGGAGTTCGGCAATTACCATCTGCCCAACTTCGAGGTGCCGGAGGGGCACGACGCTCAGTCCTACCTGCGCTATCTTTGTGAGAAGGGCCTGCGCGAGCGGTATGACGAGATCACGCCGAAAATCGAGGAGCGGCTGGATTATGAGCTGGACATCATTCACCGCATGGGCTTCGACACCTATTTCCTCATCGTGTGGGACCTGTGCCGCTTCTCGCAACAGCAGGACATCTGGTGGAACGTGCGCGGGTCGGGCGCCAGCTCCATCGTGGCCTACAGCCTCTACGTCACCAACCTGGAGCCTCTGCACCAGAACTTGATCTTCGAGCGCTTCCTCAATGAGGGGCGCGTCACGATGCCCGACATCGACCTGGATTACCCCGATGACCAACGCGCCGATCTGATCCGCTACACCATCGAGAAATACGGCCACGAACAGGTGGCCCAGATCGTCACCTTCGGGACGATGGGCGCCAAGGCCGCCATCCGTGACGCGGGGCGCGCGCTGGATTATCCGCTGAGCGAGGTTGATCGCGTCGCCAATCTGGTGCCGGGCGGGCCGGGCGTCAAGCTGGATGGGGCGCTGGAAAGCGTGCCCGATCTGAAGCAGCAGTATGAGGAGCAGGAGCACATCCGGCGGCTGATCGACACTGCCCGCGGCGTCGAGGGGAACATCCGCCACGCCAGCACGCACGCTGCCGGCGTGATCGTCACCGATGTGCCGATAGTGAACTACGCCCCGCTGCGGCGTCCGACCAGCGGCAGCGACGAGGATCAGATCGGCGTCGTCACCCAGTACACGATGTCGGAGCTGGAGGAGCAGGGCTTGCTCAAGGTCGATTTCCTGGGGCTGGCCACGCTCACGGTGATGCGCCGCGCCTGCAAGCTGATCCGGGAGCGGCATGGCGTGGATTTGGATTTGCTCAGCATATCCCGTGATGACCCTAGCATTTACGAGCTGCTCTCGGATGGGGACACGACCGGTGTCTTCCAGGTGGAGGGTCAGGGGATGAGGCGCACGCTGCGCAAGATGCAGCCGCGCCGCTTCGAGCACGTCATCGCCGCCAT
>CAZDYW010000562.1:0-1938 GCA_964509655.1 uncultured Anaerolineales bacterium | reverse complement strand
AGAATTTGGTTTTATCATTCATCATTCATCATTCGAATCTGCTTCCAGGCGGCTTGGACCATTTCCAAGTCTGCCGGGCGCTCCGGTAGTTCCCCGTAATGCACCTCGACGTAAGCCTCGGTGATTTTCGCTATCTCCTCGCGCATGTCGGGAAATGCCCGTTCAAGGGTCGGCGCGTAATCGTAGGGCGTCTCTTCGATGGCCCTGGGATAACCCCGCTCTGCGGCCAAGGCACCCATGTGGGCGTAGATGCGGCGGATGGTCAAGGCGGCGAATAATCGCCCCAAGCGGGAGCGTCGCAGCAGATCGGTCGCCTCGTCCAGCCTTCGGCGCCCGCGTCGCAGCAGGTCCTGCAACCCACGGCGAGGGTTCAATTCCTCCCAGACCGATTCGCGCACCTCATCCCGCTGCCGATCCGCCTTGGTGCGCATTCTGTAGAGCGAGAAGGCTATCAAAATCAAGATCAGCAATAACCCCGCGCCGACGCCGATGACTCTCATCAGCGTCAATTGCTCCGGGGTGAAGATGGGCTCGCGCGGTTGCACTTCCTGCTCCGGGGGCTGTGGCATCGAGAAGCGCCCCATCACTTCCTCAATCGCCGGGCCGAGTTCGTAGCGGCTGAACAGCGCCACCAGGGGCTCGATGATGAACTGGGCGCACCAGGCGAATGCGTAGACTAAGATGTACACGATCCAGCTCAGCGCGTGGAGGACGGGCCTGAGCACCTGCCCGATCCGCTCGCCGGTCAACAGGCTCGCCAGCCCGGCTGCCATCAGGAGGACGAGCGCGGTAGCGGTCACCAGTGTCGCCAGCCATCCAAGCCCAAACGGCGATTGACTGCCTCCATACTGTCGCCCCACGTCGTTCGCCCGCGCCAGGGCGATTCCCAGCAGACTGGCAAAAAAGAAGATAAAGACGATCTGATGGTAGGGCCAGGAAAGTGAAGCGCCGCCGATCCCGATGGTTGTGGCCAGCATCACCACTCCCAGCCGGAAGCGGAAGGCGACGCTCTCGCTGTCGAGGCGGCGCTGGGCCAGGACCAGTCCTCGCCACCAGAGAAACAGCGCCGCGAGGAAGAGGTAAATTTCGCGCCAGGGGATTCTGTGGTGCAAGGTTTTGAAGATGTGGGTCAGCCAAGCGAGGCTCAGGAGAGGGACATCGGCGTAGAGCACGCCGTGGACGAGCAGCAGTCCGCTCACTAACATTCCTATGCTCAGCAAGGCCATGCGAAGGCCCGATGAGAGCGGGAAATGGAGCGCCAAGCGGGCCAGGTAATGCACGGCCAAGATCACTCCGAGGAGAGCGGCGAGGGTGGGCAGCGGCTTTACGGACGTGAGCGGTACAAGGATCAAGGCGAAGAGGGGCGCGATCACGCAGACATCCATCGTGCCCAGCGCCAGAAAGACCATCTCGCGGCGGGTGTAGGTGCGGAGCTTATCCACTGTGTACCTCTCGCCGTGCTGTGGGCCGGCGCTCGATGTGATGATCCAGGCCGGCGGCTTGCAGTGCCAGCGCTGCCTCTTGTCCACCTCGTCCAAAGCGCCGGAAAGCGGGTGTCGATTCGGGCAGATGGTATGTGGGGATGCCCTCCAGCCTGGGCGGCGGATCATCGGCCAGCGAGATCAAGGCCAGCCTGCGACCGGCGTTCTGCAGACGCAGCAGGGCGGTTCGCAACCCCTCGGTCACGATGGCGGTCACGACGACGAGCGTGGCGCCCCAGGGCAAGTGGGCGCTCTCCTGGCGCATTAGCCCCTCGATGGAGATGCTGGCGAAGCTGGTCACACCGGACAACATTTCCAGGATGGCGGTCAGCTGGCCCGGCGAGCGTCCCGGCGGCACGCGGAGCGGCTGGTCGGAGTGGGCCATGCACCCGTTGGCCATCAGGCCGACCTTGTATTTTTGCCCTATGGCCCACGTGGTGATGGAGGCTGCCACATT
>CAZDYW010000561.1:0-1967 GCA_964509655.1 uncultured Anaerolineales bacterium | reverse complement strand
GCCCACCCTACGGGGTGTCTATGTGGTAGGCGTCTGGTCGCCGGTCTTCGTAGACGGTGAGGTAGCGGCGGGCCTTGCGGATTTCCCTTAAATCGGCGTGAGCGATTAACAATCGTTCCTGGTCATCTCCTTCTGTCAATACGTTTCCCCAAGGGTCCACAACGATGGAGCGACCTGGGAACTCCACGTCCCCGTCGTTCCCCACACGATTACAGGCTGCGACGATCAGTTCGTTTTCGACGGCGCGGGCGCGGGCCAGGAGGAGCCAGGCCTCGATGCGCTTCACGGGCCACTGGGCCGGCACTATGAAAAGCTTGGCGCCTGCCAGCGCCATAGTGCGGAAGAGTTCGGGGAAGCGCAGATCGTAGCAAATGGCCAGACCGGTCGGCCCCCAGGGTGTGGGGCAGAGTGTGGCGTGATCGCCGGGGCTCAAGTAATGATGCTCCTCCATCAAGCGGAAGAGGTGCATCTTGCGGTAAGCGCCCAGAAGTGAGCCTTCGGGCGCGTAGAGGACGGCGGTGTTGGAGACCCCCTTGGCGTGCCGCTCCAGAAGCGAGCCGGCGAGGTGCAAGTTGAACTCCTGGGCCATCGCGGCCATCTCGGCGAAGCCGCCCTCTCCCAGCGGCGCGGCCCATTCCGCGGCCTGTTCCAGATCATAGCCGTGGAGCCAAAGTTCGGGCAGCAGGAGCAGATCGGCCTCGGCCTCTTGGGCCTGAGCCGCGAAGCTGCGTGCTCGCGCCAGGTTGGCTTCTGGCTGTCCTTGTGGGACGTTCATTTGAGCAAGTGTGATTGTAAGCATAGCAAACTCCCCAAACATACTCAAGAAGGCCAATTCATCCGAGGGAGGATAACATGCCGCTCGATCTGTGTCAAATGCAGAAAGCGGGCCTGCCCGGAGATGGCTAGGCCCGCCTTTGTGAAGAGCAGTGCTGAATGTTTCCCCTATGCTGGGGGACGCTTCACTCCCGCTGGCGCCCCTGCATATGCTCCCAATATCGATCCACGGCTTTTTCGATCTCCTGATAAGCGTCCTCAATCCCGGACCAGCCGCGAGCTTCAGCTTGGCCTATTTCCAGGTCTTTATAAACGCTGAAAAAATGCGCTACCTCATCCATAAAGTGGGTCGGTACATCCTCTAGGGATTGGTAATCGTTGAACAGCGGGTCGGTGTGCGGTACGGCCAAGATTTTATCGTCGATCTCCCCCTTGTCCACCAGGCGGAAGAGGCCCAGGGGCCGCGCCTCAATGACGCAGCCGGCAAAAGTAGGCTCGTTGGTCATCACCAACACATCCAAGGGGTCGCCGTCATCGTGCAGCGTCCGCGGGATGAATCCATAGTCGCCGGGGTAATGGAGGGAGGAAAAAAGCACTCGATCCAGCTTGACGAAGCCTCCCTTTTCATCATACTCATATTTGTTGCGTGATTTCTTAGGGATCTCCACAACTACGTAGATCACTCGAGGCCAATCCGGCCCCGAAGGTAGTTCATGCCACAGGTTCATCATTTTGTTCTCCTTATCTAAATTTTGTCACAATCGATCTCCTCATCACGTCTCTCTCAGACAAGCACGCACCTCATCCAAGTTGAGCCCGCCCCAGAAAACTCCCAGCAGAAGCACTGTGAGCATTGCATCACGGGGTCGAGTCTGATGTGCGTAATCAGAAGCGTCGAATACCAAATGATTGATCCAAACGTGCGCTTCGTAAAGTGTCACCGCGACCAGGGCCAGCCAGCGGCTCCAGGGGCGAAAAAAGATCAGCGCTGTCGCGCATACGATGAAGGCCAAACCCCAAAAAGCCCCCATCGCCGCCAGATACCCCCATGATACCGTTATCCTAAGATCGGGCAAGCGGGCGGCGTAGCGCAGGGCCATCACCGCCCGCCCCACATTTCCTAATCCCAGCGCCAGTGCCAGTAAGCCCAGAGCGATCACCGAACTTCGGGGAAGGGAGAAGCGCTTCTTATT
>CAZDYW010000560.1:0-1967 GCA_964509655.1 uncultured Anaerolineales bacterium | reverse complement strand
GCGGTGGCAGCGCTCAAGGCCGGGGCCGATGACTACGTCGTCAAGCGCCAGAATTACCTGAAAAACCTGCCGCTCACACTGAAGGATGTCCTTAAGCGTTCTGAGGCCCGCGCATCCCGGCGCTCGCGGCCCATGCGCGTGCTCTACGCCGAGCACAGCACTACCGACATCGCTCTGACGGAACGCCACCTGGCACGCCACGCACGCCACATCGAACTTCAAGTGGTACAGACCGGGGAAGAGGTTTTACAGCGCTTGTCCGATAATCCCGAAGGCTGGGATGTCCTGCTGCTCGACTATAATCTACCCGGCACGAACGTGCTGGAGGTTTTGAAGGAGATACGTCAGCGACGAGGACTGGACATACCGATTGTGCTGGTCACCGGCCGGGGCAGCGAGGATATAGCCACACAGGTGCTAAAGCTGGGGGCGGCCGATTACTTGGTCAAGAATCCCGGTTACCTCTTCCAGTTACCCTCCGTGCTGGAGAATGTCTTCCATCGCGCCCAGTTGGCCCGTGAGCGGGCAGCGCTTCAAGAGAGCGAGGCGGAGCTAAATGCCATTATTGAAAACTCCCCCTTTATCATCATGACTGTGGATCGGAAAAGGCGCGTCCAGAAGATCAATCACACCGGCTCTGAGTTTGCCGGGCACTCGACAGAGGAGATTCTCGGTCTTCGCGCGGGGGAAGCTCTGCGCTGTACACACGCCCTTGACGACCCCCGAGGCTGCGGCTTCGGGCAGGTTTGCCAAAACTGCATAGTGCGCAAAACGGTGGAGGATACTCTCGAAACTGGGAAGAGCTACCACGGGGCGGTGGCCGACATAACCTTTCTTCGGAAGGGAAGAGAGGAAAGAAGAACGCTGCTTCTCTATACTACTCCTCTCACAATCTCCGGCGAGCGGCAGGCGATGGTAGTTTTTCAAGACGTCACCGAGCGCAAGCGGTCGGAACGGCTGCTGCGAGCACTGAACAGCGCGGCCCTAGCCACGGAACAGGCCTTCACCCCTGAGGAGGTATTCAACGCAGTAGCGGAGGAATTCAAGAGGGTGGGATTCTCTTGCGCGCTTTATCTCACCGACAAAGAACAGACCAAGCTGTTCCCCAAGTATTTGACCTACAAGAGCGCAGCCATCAGGACAGCCGAGAGACTGGTGGGAGTTAAACACGAGGGGTTCTCGATACCCGTTGAGAGGGCCGATGCCTACAGAGAAGTCGTGCAGGAGAAGAAGACCGTGTTTGTAGAGGACACGGCTGAACTCGTCCGGCAGTTGCTCCCCAGGCCGATAAAGAGGTTTGCGCCTCAAATTATGAGAATCGTGGGCATCCAGAAAGCCATCGATGCCCCCCTGGTCGTGGAGGGTGAGGTCATCGGCATACTGGCCGTGCAATCGGATGATCTGACCGCAGCGGACATACCGACCATCACTGCCTTCGCCCATCAGATGGCCGCTGTCTGGCACAAAGCCCAGCTTTTCGAGCAAGCCCAAGACCTGACCAAGAAGCTCAAGGCCATCGCTCGCCCGGCCCGCCAGATGTCGGCGCTGATGGATAAAGACGAGCTTGCATCCCAAGTGGTGCAATCCTTGCAAGAGATCACCGGCTGCTATAACGCTAACCTCTTCCTGCGGGAGGGCGACGACATGGTATTTGTCGCCGGTCAAGGCGGGTATAAGGACAAAAAGCCGCCCACAAATTACCGTCTGCCTCTGGGCGAGGGGATCATCGGCCATGTGGCTCGTAATGGTCAACCAGCACTGGTGCCCGACGTCAGCCAGGACCCCCACTATAAGGCATGGGAGGGATTACCCTCTACCCGTTCGGAAATGAGCGTGCCAATAAAGCGCGGCGATCACGTGCTGGGCGTGATGGACATGCAGTCCGAGAAACGGGATGCCTTCGATGCCGCCGATCTGGAAGCACTGGGAGTGCTGGCCGATCAACTGGCGGTGGCCCTGGAAAACGC
>CAZDYW010000559.1:0-1968 GCA_964509655.1 uncultured Anaerolineales bacterium | reverse complement strand
GATAGAGAAATGCAAACGAATCTTCGCGGTCGGGACTTAATCTGCGATCTGGATTTTTCCAAGGAAGAGGTGGAGACGGCGCTGGATATGGCCTGGGACCTGAAGCTCAAGCGAGCATCGGGCCAGCCGCACGCTTATCTGCGCGATAAGGCGCTGGGGATGTTGTTCTTCTTCAGCAGCACACGCACACGCTGCTCCTTCGAGGCGGGCATGGCGCAACTGGGCGGTCACGCCGCCTTCGTCGAGTCGCGCACCACACAGATATCCCACGGCGACACGGCCAAGGAGATCGGCGCGATCCTGGGGCGCTACTTCGACGGGCTGGCTATCCGCCAATGTGATTGGGACTATGGCAACAAGTACATCAACTGGGTGGCGGAGGCCTCGCGCGTGCCGGTGCTCAATATGCAATGTGACCTCTACCATCCCTTCCAGTGCCTGGCCGATCTGATGACCATCATCGAGAAGAAGGGGCGCGATCTGCGCGACAAGAAGATGGTCGTCTCGTGGGCCTACGCCTCGTCTTATCTGAAGCCCATCTCGGTGCCGCAGTCGCTGATCTTGCAGATGCCGCGCTTCGGGCTGGACGTCACGCTGGCCTATCCGCCGGAGTTCGAGCTGATGCCGGACGTCGTCGAGGAGGCGCAGGCGCAAGCGAGCAAGCACAACACCCAATTCGAGATTGTGCATGATATGGATCAGGCTTTTGAGGATGCCGACATCGTCTACGCCAAGTCTTGGGGGCCGATGTTGACGACGACCGATCCCGACGAGGGTAAGGAGATACAGGATCGGTACAAGGATTGGATCACGGATGAACGCCGGATGGCGCTAGCCAAGCCGGACGCGATTTACATGCACCCGCTCCCCGCCGACCGTGACATCGAGGTGACGAGCGCGGTAATGGATGGGCCGAATTCCGTCGTGTTGGATCAGGCGGAAAATCGGCTCCACGCACAAAAGGGCGTGATGGCGCTCACTATGTGGTAGGAGGTGCGTTGTGACTGAGAAGAAAGTGGCCGTCGTCGCTATCGGCGGCAACTCATTGATCAAGGATAAGCAGCACCAGACGGTGCGGGATCAGTATGAGGCGGCAAAGGAGACCTGCCGTCACATCGCCGACATGATTGAGCAGGGCTGGAATGTGGCTATCGGTCACGGCAACGGCCCCCAGGTCGGTTTTATCCTGCGCCGCTCGGAGATCGCGGCCAAGGTGGCCGGAATGCACGAGGTGCCGCTGGACGCTTGCGGCGCTGATTCGCAGGGCGCCATCGGCTACGCGCTCCAGCAGAATCTTTACAACGAGTTCAAGCGCCGGGGCATGCAAAAAGCCGCCGCCACGGTCATCACCCAGGTGCGCGTCGATGTGGACGACCCGGCCTTCCAGAATCCCAGCAAGCCCATCGGCGGATTTATGGAGCAGGACGAAGCACAGAAGCGTGCCGAGGAGGAGAGCTGGTCTGTGGTGGAGGACGCCGGGCGCGGCTGGCGCCGGGTGGTGCCCTCGCCCTACCCGCAGGAAATCGTCGAGCTGGACGCGGTGCAGCGGTTGATCAATGCCGGTATTGTCACCATCACCGTCGGCGGTGGCGGCATACCCGTGATCTGCAACGGGCAGGGTGATCTTGAGGGCGTGGCAGCCGTCATCGACAAGGACTACGCCTCGGCGCTGCTGGCCCATTCCATCGACGCCGATCTCTTCCTCATCTCCACCGCCGTGGAATATGTTTACCTCAATTACGGGAAGCCGGAGCAGGAAGTCATCCGCGAGATGACCGTGAGCGAGGCCCAAAAGTACATCGAGGAAGGCCACTTCGCCGCCGGGAGCATGAAGCCCAAGATCAAGGCCATCATCTGGTTCCTGGAGAAGGGCGGCGGGGAAGCGATCATCACCACGCCAGCGAATATCGCGCGAGCGCTGAAGGGCGAGACAGGGACACGGATCGTCCCGTAAGTTGGTAGATTGGG
>CAZDYW010000558.1:0-1972 GCA_964509655.1 uncultured Anaerolineales bacterium | reverse complement strand
CCGACTTGCTCGATTACTTCATCACGCTGGACAGCGGCAATTGGGACGTGGTGCTGGGCCTGACGCCGGCGGCGCTCTCCGCGGGCGAGCGAGGGCGGGAGCTTCTCGAGCGCATCACCCACCTGGACACCGTGGACGACCGGGTGGAGAAGCTGTGGCTCTCGGATGTGCAGGGGAACGCCTCTTACTTTCTCACCGAGGAGACCAGTGCCACCTTCGCGGGTCGGTATCTGGCGGCCTACCGAGAGCGCAATGGCTGGGCGTGCGCGGCTTGTCCTGAGCAAGGTCGGTGCGCGGGTCTGGGCAGCAACGGTGAGGGAGCGTTGTTGGCCCCTTTCAACCGGGCTCTTTTGCAGCGTCTCTTCCGAGGGTTGCCGGAGGGCAAGGGGAAGGTGCGCTACTTTCTGCGGCATTTGCGCGAAGTACTGGCAGTTGTGGGCAATGGCGGCGATCTGTTGGCAACGCTGAGACGATACGCCGAGCCGGATACCGCTGTCGAGGCCGACGACGAAGTCCTGGCCCAGGTGGCGGAGTTTTATGGCCCCTCAACATCCGATCATCGGGTGACGCTGCCTGCCGATCTGGTAGCTGCTTTCGGAGAGCCGTCCCGACCCATAACGTTGTTGGCGGAGCCGCTGCGTCGTTCGCGCACGTCTTTGGAATCATTCTCCTCACCGGAACCCTTGAATGATCCCGGAAGAGCGGCGATCAAGAGTTGGCTGGACGGCGAAACAGTCAATCGCCAGTCATTGTTGCAACTGCGCAAGGGCATCTCCCGCTGGCTGCGGACGGCTCAACCGGTGCGACCGCTGCACGCCCTCGACATAGCCCGCCCACATAGGGTGCTGCGCTGGCACAAGGTCTATCTGAGCGTCCGTCCTCCTATTATCCTGGAGGGCGTGGACGAGGGCGACGGAATACCTGTGACGCGAGATATTGGTCTGACAGCGTTCCGACTTTACGACTTCGCCGAGGCGACGGGTGACGAGAGGAAAGCGCTCATCGCCGTCCTGGCTCAGGAGGAGCGGTTGTTGCCCCTTATCCACGCTGCCGCCGACTACCATCAGATGGTGAGGCAAAGGCTGGAAAAGCAACTGGGAATGCCGATCGCGGAACTGGCCCTGGCGCTCTACACCTGGCTGGCGATCGCGCAGGGGCCGCCCCAGGAGCGCCCGCCCGGCTTTGGCGAATGTTTCTGGGATCGGATCAAGGTGGTGCGCACCGGGCTTCCCGTCTGGCAAGGTGAGCCAGATGAAGCGTTGTGCCAGTCCATCCGCTACCTGTTCGACGATTTCTTCCGGCTGCGGAAGCACGTGTACGATGGACGGGAAATCGCGCGGGTGATCGGTGGGCGAAAGCCGGAGGCGCTGCTGGACGCGCTGATGGCGATGGCGCCGGAGCGCGTGGACAAGGATTATCGTCTGAAGAAGAAGCCGCTACGCGATGTGCTGGCGACGGTGCAGGAGAAGATTCAGCGCTGGCGCCAGCCAAGGGGCGAGGGCGAGGATCTTTCCGCAGCGGCGCAAGCGGTGGTGAAAACGTTGGGGAGTGATGGCAACCGAGGCGTTCCGTTGCGCGAGGTGCCATCTGAGGTGTTTTCCGAACTGCGCGAGGAGCGGCCCGATCTGTACGCGGCGCTGCGGGTGGTGGCTCGTCCATCCAACGGTGAAGATTGATTCTGGGGCACATCCGGGAGAGGGAAATGAATCGCGACCTGTTCTGAATCCTACGCCGGTTGCAGCGCGTTATTCCTCAGACTGACCACGACCTGCAAGTCCCCCAGTAGAATGCGGTTACCTTGTACCTGCACTGGCGCTGCCTTCTCCGTTGGCGTCAAGACCAACTCTCCGTTGACGATCTGCCCCTCCAGTTGGACGACGCTGGAAGCCCGCTGCTCAAGGAGATCAAACAACATCTCCAGGAAGGTAGAGGCCGGTATGGAGTCGTCGCGCCCCGCCGAGCGGGTGATGTA
>CAZDYW010000557.1:0-1978 GCA_964509655.1 uncultured Anaerolineales bacterium | reverse complement strand
CATTATCCTCATCGCCATCCCGGTCTACGGGCGCTGGGAGGCGCCACAGACCGTGGCCCCGCAGGTGATCGGCGCCAGCCCAACGCCCGGCGATGGACATTCACTTTCCAAGGAAGTCATCAAGGGCGCAGAGACTCCCCTCCCGCCGACCGAGACGCCCACGCCCGTCCCGCTGCCGGATCGAGCCGATGTGCCTATCTTGATGTATCATTACATCTCGGAGCTCCCGACCGACGCGGACCGTTACCGCCGCGATCTGACCGTCACGCCGGAGCGGTTCGAGGCACAATTGCAGTACCTGGCGCAGGCCGGATACCATCCCATCTCGCTGACCGATCTGTATCTCAACCTGATGGAGGGCTATCCGCTGCCGCCGAAGCCCATCGTCCTGACCTTTGACGATGGCTACCGCGACGCCTACGAGGTCGCCTTCCCGCTGCTGCTGAAGTATGGTTTCACGGGCACGTTTTTCGTGCTCGCCACGCCCGCCCACTTCGAGTCGCCGGAGTACTTGACCTGGGCGCAGATGAAGGAGATGTCGGACGCGGGGATGGACATTCAGTCACACGGGCGCGACCACGTGGATCTGCGCAACCGCTCCTACGATTTCCTGGTCTATCAAACCCTGGGGGTTCAGGAGGCGATAGAGTATCACACCGGGCGCCCGCCGCGTTTCTTCTGCTATCCATCAGGCAAGTATGACGCCAACCTGATCGCCGTGCTGAAATCCGCCGGTTACTGGGCAGCGGTGACGACGGAGTGGGGCAGGACGCACACGCGAGACAATCTATTCGAGTTGCCGCGCTTGCGCGTTCGAGGCGGCGCATCGCTGGAGAGCTTCATCGACATAGTAGAGGACAGATAAACCCTTGGAGCGAGGAACCACGTGAAATCACTGAGACCCATTCGCCATTCAATAACTGACAGTATGATGAAAGGAGGAAGCTGATATG
Organism: uncultured Anaerolineales bacterium; assembly: GCA_964509655.1. Taxonomy (GTDB): domain Bacteria; phylum Chloroflexota; class Anaerolineae; order B4-G1; family B4-G1; genus CAZANJ01. Next base: position 1,025 of record CAZDYW010000557.1, on the reverse strand, counting down.
CCATCACCTTTTCCCGGTATGGATCCTTATCTCGAGGGCGAGATGTGGCAAGAGTTTCACGATACCCTTGCCCACGCAATCCGTGCTCAACTTATGCCCCAGTTGAGGCCCAAATACACGGCCTTACTGTCCAAACGGTACGTGATCGATACTCCAATTTTGGGCATCTTTGGCTTGCCGAGCGAGCGTGTTTTCTATCCCGACGTTCACATTGTGAAGCCATCCCCTGGGATTGACCCGACGCCCATGCCGAGCTTCGCCAGCGCGCCTCAAGCTGGCGGTGCGGCAGTCGCCGTGGCCGAACCAGCCGTGGAGTTAGTCAGTGCCGTTCCAGAGGAGGTGCCGGTGCTCAGCGTGGAGATCCGTGACGTGGAAAAGCGTCAATTAGTCACCGTGATCGAGATTTTGTCACCGGCCAATAAGCGGGGAGAAGGCGCCCGTGAATATGACGAGCGGCGCGCGGATCTGCTAAAATTACGCACACATCTTATGGAGATCGACCTGCTGCGTCGGGGAAGGCGTATCCCTCTGCACGGAGAGCTGCCGCCAGCCTCTTACTACGTCTACCTCAGCCGGGTGCAGCGCCGCCCGCTCACCGAAGTCTGGCCGATCTCGCTGCGCGAGCCACTGCCCGCCGTGCCAGTGCCGCTCATCCCCCCGGATCCCGACGTGCCCCTGGACTTGCAGGCGGCCGTCGACGCCTGCTTCGAGTTAGTGGGCTACGAGCGGCTGCTGGATTATTCCGTCCCTCCCCCGCCCCCCGAACTGGACGAGGATGACGCCGCCTGGCTGAACGAGATGCTGTCCTAGATTGGTTCAATCTCCGAGATTGAACCAATCTGCTACTCGGTGATGACGAACGTCCCTCCATCGCCCCGCCCGAATACCTCCGGGAAGTACATCTCGTAGGCGCGGGTGGGGATCACCCCGAACTCGCCGGGCAGACTGGCGCGTACGAGGTAGGTGTACTCATACGTGCCGCGCGGCAGATAGTAGGCGAAGAGCACCGCCTTCTCGTCGCGCAG
>CAZDYW010000556.1:0-1988 GCA_964509655.1 uncultured Anaerolineales bacterium | reverse complement strand
AACGTGCTCTTCATCGCGCCCACCAACGCCCTGATCCAGCAACACGCCGCGGACATCCAGGCGTTCGTGGAAAGGCACAACCTCGACTTCCGGGTGCTGAAGGTGCACGCGGCGGAGCTGCGCAGGATGATGGAGCAGGGCGAGCGCCCCGGCGAGACCCTCCAGCGGCTGATCCAGAATCCGCTCGATTACTACGACGCGCTGGACATCCCGCCGGACGATCACCGCAAGCTGCCCATCGTGCTGGTCGTCAACCCGGACATCTTCTACTACGCGCTCTACTTTCGCTACGGCTCCCACGACCAGCGCAACATGTTCGAGAGGATTCTCACTGCCTTCGACTACATCGTCATCGACGAGTTCCACTACTACGACAGCAAGCAGTTGGCGAACTTCCTCTTTTTCTTCGTCATCTCCCGGCAGTTCGGCTACTTCGACGTGCGCGAGCGTCGCATCTGCCTGCTTTCGGCCACGCCCAACGAGCACGTGCTGGAGTATCTGGGTCGGGTCTTCGATAGGAGCGATTGGACCCTGATCGAGCCCCAGGATGAACTGGACGAGGGTGCGGATTATGCCTCAACGCCGGTGCTGACCTCGCTGGAGCTGGAGATCGCCGAGGCGGAGGTGCAGGAATGGGCAGGCCGTCACCGGGGCGATCTCGCCGCCTGGCTGGACGCGGGGCGGGATGGCGCATTGATCAGCAGCGCGCTGTGGCGGGTCAACACCTGCTTCACTACGCTGCGGAGGAACATCGGCGAAGGCCACATGGGCCGCATCACCGGGCCGGAGCCGGAGGAGAAGCGCCGGCGGGCCACGGCTCGTTCACTGATCCTGGCTACACCCACCGTCGACATCGGCTACAACTTCCAGAAAAAGGAGAAGCCGCGCCAGAACATCGACTTCCTGATCTGCGACGCCCGTTACGGCGATGAGCTGCTCCAGCGGCTGGGACGCGCCGGGCGTGTGCTGGGCAAGTCGCAGCACGAGGGGAGCAGTCAGGCTGTGGCCCTCCTGGACGAGGCCGCCTGCAGCGCCCTGGCCGACTACGACGGCGAGACGCTCTCCCGCGCCGAGTTCGCCGAGATCGTGCGGGGCGTCGAGGCGCTGCCGCCCAAGCAGACGCTCTACGCCTACATCCGCACCCACGCCATCACCGAGTGCTTCTATCCCCTCTACAAGCTGGAGCACATTATGCCGGATCGCCTGCAGGAGGAGATGGACGCGCTTTATGAGCGGGTGCGGGAGGTCTTCGCGCCCACCAGCAAGCGCTCGGCCCGTTCGTTGCGAGGTTACTTCGTCAAGTACTGGAAGCGCAAGGAGTGGCTGGACGACAACAAGGACGACATCTCCACCGGGCGCGAGACGGCGATCCAGGTCGCCGACTGGTACAAATGGCTGGACGGAACTGTATATGCCCCATCTGATCTGGAGCCCTATCTGGAGCAGATGACGGATGAGGCCCAGCAAGAGATACGCGAGTTCGTGGAGGGCCAGGTCCATCTCGCCGAGGCGCTCTTCAATTTCCGCGATTCCTTCCAGGGGGCGACGGCCGTGGTCTACGATAAACGACACCTGCTCTCCAGCGAGACGATCAACAGCTACGGCCTCATGCACGTGGTGAGCAATTACCGCGTTCAATGGCTGGAAGATGGGGGCGAGTTCGCGCGGACGTACGGGGAGCCGGAGCAGGAGGGTGATCTCTACGGCGTCATCCGCGATTGGCGCGAGCCGCGCTTGAGCCTGGGCCTGGCCTACGAGAGCCGCTGGCCGCGCGATGAGTTCGAGGAGCGCGTCTGCCGCCGGCCGGTGGCGCTGAAGGGGTTGCGCCTGGAGGCGAAGGAATGGGGCGGCGACCGGTATCCGCTGGATTCGCGCATCGCGGGCGTCTTCGCCGAGCGCTACGTCACCGCGCTGGGCATCGCGCCGGACGACGGCGGCGTGGTCTATGGGAAGCTGGGCGGCACGACGATCTATCCGCGACGCCTGAC
>CAZDYW010000555.1:0-1994 GCA_964509655.1 uncultured Anaerolineales bacterium | reverse complement strand
AGGGTGAGGGTGAAAAACTCTTGTCATCAACCATATTGCCGTGTACAATATCGCCAAGCGCTTACCCCCGTTGATCACCAATCAAGTTATCGAGAGGAGGAGAGAAATGATTTATCAGAGCAAACAAGCATTGCTGAACGCTTTGGAAAACATCGCCCGCTTGGAGGATGGCGCGGTCGTCATCGAGGACGAGGCCAAACTCGCGGGGCCGGCGATGGACGAGCTGGTCTACAACGCCGTCTTCGCCGCCGATCAGGTCAAGGCCACCGCCCGTTGGCTACTCTGGGAAATGGGCCAGGAGCTGGGCATCCTCCCGGCCAGCATCAACGCGCTCTACCGCGACCGGGGCCGAGACGAGGCCGAGGGTGGCTGGACAGTCCCGGCGATGAATTTGCGCGGCATGGCCTACGATATGGCGCGTGCCGTCTTCCGCGCCGCGCTGGCCCGCGATGTGGGCGCGATGATATTCGAGATCGCTCGCTCCGAGATGGGCTACACCGATCAGCCCCCGGCCGAATATACAGCCGTGGTACTCGCCGCGGCCATCCGCGAGGGCTATCGTGGCCCCCTGTTCATTCAGGGCGATCACTTCCAGGTCAATCCCAAGAAGTACACCGGCAGCATGGACGAGGAGCTCGGCGCACTCGATAGTCTCATCGAGGAGGCTATCCAGGCCGGCTTCTACAACATCGATATCGACACCTCGACTCTGGTCGATCTGAGCCAGCCGACGGTGCCTGAGCAGCAGCGCACCAACTTCGAGCTGTGCGCCCGTTTCACGAAGGTGATCCGCGAGCACGAGCCCGCCGGCATCTCCATCTCGGTGGGCGGCGAGATCGGCGAGGTGGGCGGCAAGAATAGCACGCCGGAGGAACTGCGTGCCTTTATGGACGGCTACAACGACGATCTGCCAGCGGGAATGCTGGGCTTGAGCAAGATCAGCATCCAGACCGGCACGGCCCACGGCGGCGTGGTGTTACCCGATGGCTCATTGGCCCAGGTCAAGATCGATTTCAGCACCCTCAAGCGGCTCTCCAACATCGCCCGCGAGGAGTATGGCATGGGCGGCGCGGTGCAGCACGGAGCCAGCACGCTGCCGGAGGAGGCCTTCCACAAATTCCCCGAAGTGGGCGCCTGCGAGATCCATCTGGCGACCGGTTTCCAGAACATCATCTACGAACATCCGCGCTTCCCCGATGACCTGCGCGAGGAGATTTACGCTTATCTCAAGGAGGCCCACGCCTCCAAGTGGAAGGAGGGCCAGACCGAGGATCAGTTCATTTACAACAATCGCAAGCGGGCCTTCGGCACCTTCAAGCGTGAGGTCTGGGACATAGCGGCGGATGTGCGCGAGGAGATCGGGTGGGCCCTGGAGGAGAAATTCGGCTTCCTGTTCGATCAGTTGAGCGTCGGCGACACGCTCGACCTGGTGAAGCGGCACATCGACGCGCCCCAGATTCACAAGCAGCCGGAGGATTTTGCGATGAAGGATACAGCCGCCGACGCCGAGCTGGCGGATTAGGCCGTCTCATTTTCCCGCTATGTCCTTGGCAGATTATCCCCATCCTGTGCTGACCGTTGATGTGGTGGCCTTCACCCAACACGAGGGCCGGCCGCGCGTATTGCTCATCCGACGCCGGAATCCGCCCTTCGCGGGAACCTGGGCCCTTCCGGGCGGCTTCGTCGATGTGGGCGAATCTCTGGAGGAGGCGGCGCGGCGGGAACTGGAGGAGGAGACCGGCCTGCGGGACGTGCGGCTGGAGCAGTTCCACGCCTTCGGCGACCCGGGGCGAGATCCGCGCGGACATACAGTCACGGTGGCCTATTGGTCATGGTTGCCCTCGGATGTAATGCATCACGTGCGCGGGGGCGACGACGCCGCCGAGGCCCGCTGGTGGCCCCTGGATGACCTTCCCCCGTTGGCCTTCGACCACGCCGACATCATCTCATACGCCCGCGATCAACTCTCGTAGGGGCGGGTCTTGTGCCCGCCC
>CAZDYW010000554.1:0-1998 GCA_964509655.1 uncultured Anaerolineales bacterium | reverse complement strand
CCGACGCTGCGCCCGCAGGACCTGAAGGAGCTTCCAGCGCTCTCTCAAACCGAGTGGGGGGAGCAGATCTTCCGCTTGGCGTTCAAGGGCGACGATGGGCTGGACTTCAGCGATTGCATCGAGTTGGGTGAGATTTGTTATATCAGCAAGGGAATGGTCTTACATTCCAAGGGGAAATATGACCCTATTGTAAAAGGAACAAAACGCAAACTGTTTGTGAAGGATGACCTAATCGCTGACAGAAAAGATGAAGAGCATCCGAAAGCTTATGTTGAGGATGGTGATATTGGGCGGTATTTCTTGAGCGGTATCAGATGGTTAGAGTGGAATACCAGGCGAGTACCGGATAAAGTCTCCCGTCCCACTTTTTCTGAACTCTTTGAAAACGAGAAGATAATCGCTGGAGAAACATCCTGGTTCTTTTACGACGGGCAGGGAAAATTATGCAATAACCATAGTGTCCGTAACTTTGTACCCTATCATAAGTTCGAAGACTCTCAAGTTAAGCGATATGTTGCTCGGGTTCTTGCACGAGAAATCACTGATGAAGACATCGCTGCGCTAGATCTGACGCCAGCTCAATTATCCAAGCTTTCCAAGACCGATCTGGCGGAAGAAGTGATTGACGCACGTGCTGAAGTTTCACCTGACTACGATCTGCGCTATATCACCGCTCTGCTCAACTGTCGCTGGCTGCGAGGCTACATGATGGCCTTCGTGCGCCGGGGCAGTCGCCGCCGCTTTTACCCGGACGACCTGAAGCAGTGGCCCATCGCCAAAGCCGACGCCGCCACCCAATCCCAGATCGCCCGCTTGGTGGACGAGATCATGAGCGCCAAGGCCGACGTGCAACACTGGCGCGACCAGGGGCACCAGATCGACGAGGACGGCGTGCTCCTCAACCCGCGCCCCTTCCTCGACATCTGGGGCATCGACCACGGCGACCTGATCGATGGGGCCAGCTTCCTCAGCTATGAGATCAACGGCTCCATCACCACCATCAGACGTGAGGGACAGCGGGTCGATTTCCGGCAGATTCCTCCCTCCTATGTCGAGAGCGAGCACGATCAGGTCTTGGACTACGTGATGCTCTACCTGGAGACCAACCGGGAGGCGCTGGACGCTGTACCTGCAGCACGGATGGCCCGCGAGATCCGCATCCCGCGCTCGCCGGTCGAAGTGAGGCGCTTCTTGGATCGGCTGGCGGAGGAGCGCGAGCGGGTGATGCTGCGCTGGATGGTCGCAGCGCAGCGCGAGAACCTGATCGACGAGTGGGCCTTCGAGCTCTACGACGTGGCGGACGACCGGCGCGAGGAGCTGGGCGGGCCGCTCTACATCCTCGACGGCGTGCAGAGCGGCGTGGATTTCGTCTCGATTTTGGATGACGCCGACGATACGCCGATGCGCCGCGTGGCGTTCCGATGGGGTGGCACATGGCGCTACCGCACCGAGGAGACGCTGCCCAACGCCGTGCTGGTCTGGATGCACGATGGGCAGCGGGTGCTCACCAGGCACGGCGTAGTCGGCGCGGGCGGCTCAATTGTGGTTTCCTAATAGGGCCTATCGGCGGGCCAAACGCCCATAATTTCCCAATGCCATCACTCTGCAATCGGCCCATATGCCCATTGACGCTCCCAAGGGGCTATGGTACAATTGACGACATGAGTGACATCTACAACTTGACTGAGTTCCTTGGTAAAGATGATACTTCTACGGAGGCAATATGAACAAGGACTTCCCTGGTCGAGGCAAGGTCGCTATTTTGAAAACTAGCCCCGACACCATACTTAATGACTACGCCCGCCTGATGGAACTGGCGGGCTTTCGTGATGCTTTACCCCAGGACAAAGAGACGATTCTGAAGATCAACATCTCCTGGCAGACCTGGTACCCGGCCTGCTCGACGGCGCCTTGGCAACTGGAGGGTGTGATTCGGGCGCTGCGAGCCGCTGGCTACGAAAACCTGATCGCCGGGCATAACGACACCGTCGTGGTCGA
>CAZDYW010000553.1:0-2006 GCA_964509655.1 uncultured Anaerolineales bacterium | reverse complement strand
GATGACGGTGTTGTCGATCCCGCTGGGCGTGCCGTGATGGATCTTCTCCACCTCGAAAACGATGGCGCTGACCTCGGCGGGGAGAAGCTCAAAGCCCAGAAATTCCGCCAGGCCGCGCACCAGCGCTGTGGAGACGGCCGCCCCGCTGCCCAGCCCGCTGGCAATGGGGATCGTCGAGCGGATCACGGCGACCGCGTCCGGACAGGGAGCGTCATTGTGGGCCAGTGTGAGATAGGCGGCGGCGGCGAGTGGATCATCCGCCGGGGCTGTGTCCAGCGTCACGCGCGTCCCCAGATCGGCGGCCACGAGCGCCAGGCCGCTGCCCGGGCGGGCCGGCTTGACCGTGACCGTCGCCTTGGCCTGTGTAACCGGCGCCGCGATGGCCGGGCGTCCATAGACGACGGCGTGCTCGCCGAAGAGGATGATTTTTCCTGGGGCGGAAGCCCGCGTCGTTTCAGTTTTCATAAGTGTGCTCCTTTCGATCCTCTCAAAAAGCTGGTGCGAAAGCCCACGGGGGGCCCACAATTGCTCTGGTTTGGAAATCAAAACCTGGCCTCCCTGAAAAAGAAGGGAGCAGCTTCCCAAGCTCATGCACTTGACGTATAATTAAGGCAAACTTTCATGAGGCAAGGAGGCTACTATGCTTCATTCAGAATCCAGGTTTGCAACCTCCGATTTTTGAATGAAAGTAGATACGAATTTGTCAAAATGATACCACAATATCTAACAACTCAGAAGCGTTGGGCTAATTGCACAGTTCGCAATTTTTGATCTCTGTACAAGGATTTGATCGGGTAGGTACTAGTTTGATCCGTTTTACCCACTTTGGAACTGTATCTGACGATCCAGGCCGAGCGAGTGGTCGAGTCTTGAAAGAGATACGCTTATAGGAGGCGAAAAATGAATGAGAATGTAAAGCGCTGGCTGGGTCTTGGCCTGGGTACATTGCTGGGCTACGTGCTGGCCCAACAGGGATGGGCGATCTACCAATTAGCGACCAGAGACGCCAAGCGCACCCTCAAGATACACACCAATCGAGCGCCGCAGGGCTTCACCTTCTCCGAGACGACAGAGGCAGCAGCTTACACGCGAACGCACACCGTCGAGGAGGGTATCGAGCGAATCGTGTATCGGCCCAAAAAGCGGCGCTTCGAGACGCCCATTCTGATGCAACATGGGATGTGGCATGGAGCCTGGTGCTGGGAGCTCTGGCAAGCGCTTTTCGCCGAGTGGGGCTGGGAGACGCATGCCCACAGCTTGCCGGGCCACGCCGGTTCTCCTGTGCAGCGGCCCATCGCGCGCTGCACGCTCGACTACTACCTTGGATTCCTCAAGGCCGAGGTCGAGCGGCTTCCGCGCCGCCCGGTGCTGATGGGCCACAGTATGGGGGGCGCGCTGACGCAATGGTATCTTAAGCACGTGGGCGATGACCTCCCGGCCGCCGTGCTGGTGGCGCCGTGGGTCTCGCACAGCATGATCAGTGATGGGCTGTGGCAGTTGGTGACCTATGATCCGGTCGGCGTGCTGCTGATGTTGATCTCCTGGGATGCGACGCCGATGAAGCGGGACGCACCCGAAAGTGCGGTGCGCTTCCTGGTCGGGCCGGATGCGGCCATTCCACTGGAGGACTTACAGCCGAGGTTGGGGCCGGAGTCGGTGATCGTGATGTATCAGCATAATCCGCCTTTCTGGTATCCGCCGGAGCGGGTCGATACGCCGATGTTGTGGATCGCGGGTGAGGATGATCCCTTGCTGATTGAGGAGGCAGAGCGCCGCTCAGCGGCCCACTACGATGCCGATTACGTTGTGGCAGAAGGTGCACGCCACAATGTGATGATGGAGCACAACTATCGCGAGATGGCCCGAATGGTTCACGAGTGGCTGGTGGAGCAGGACCTGGCGCAGCGGATACCGGAGCGCCGGTAAGCACTTATAAGGATACGATTATCCGTGCCAGATACCAGCAAAAGCCATCCTGAGCCGTTCGGCGTGAACTCAGTCGAACG
>CAZDYW010000552.1:0-2012 GCA_964509655.1 uncultured Anaerolineales bacterium | reverse complement strand
GTCTGGCTGCGGTTGCTGGGCTGGGCGACCAGGGGGAATCGCCTCTACGTCTGGCTGCACCAGGGGCAGGGCCTTCTCCTCGGCGACCGGCGCTTCCGGCTCTGGGGCTGCCTTGATCGGTTCCGCTGAGGCTTCTCGTTGTACTGTTAGTGACTCGACTTTGGTGCGCGCCTCTGGTTTGATTGGGGACGTGCGTTGCTGTGCTTCTTGTGTCGGGCGATCGGGCGGGATCGGCCCTACATCTGTCGGCGGTTTTTTTCGCTCTTTGGCGATCTCGACTGGTGCTGCTTCGGTCATCTCTTCCGCTTCCGCTGCGACTTTTCTCTGCGCCATCGCCGGTGGTTTTGCTCTCTCTGTCTCTCTTTCTCCCTGTCCTTTCTTCTCCTTCAAGGGCGTATGCGCGTCGCTGGAGACTTCCTCGATTTGGGCATAGAGACGTGAGCGTGGGGAGACCTCCTTGCGGGTCGCCCGGCTGGGCGTTCGGGATGGGGATGCCGGGCGTGGTGTCGGACGAGCAGGTGTCGGAGACGAGGTGGTGCGCATTGGCTCGATGCGCTGGCCCACGGTGAAAAACCCAGGTTGCTTTATTGTCTCAGGTGTGCGCGACCGTGAGCCGGATGCAGTGCCAACTGGGAGTGTGAATTCCACATCTTCGGCCCAATTGGATGTCGGCGGTGGCGCTTGGCGCTGAACCCGCGCTGGACGGATGGCCTGGAAGCGCTGGGCCACTGTGCGGCTGAAGCGCTCGACCGCCATCGGCCCTATGTATGAGGATGCGCCGAGGTTCGGCTGCCAGACCCGTGCTCGCTCGACGGTGCGCTGCACGCGGCGCAGCAGCGAACGGGTAAGCTCCGTGGTCAGTGTGGCTGTTGAGGAGCTTAGGGTCGGTGTGGTAATCTTTACCGGCCCGTCAGTGGTAGAGTCCGTTTGCTCTGCTCCATCCTGATCTGGTTTTCTGTTGGGACCTTCTTGATTTTGATTCATGTTGAGCGTACCCTACTCGTACCGCTCTGCTCGCGTCGGATAGCGTGCAACTTGCGGTTGCTTCCGGCGCTTGGGACGGGATTTGGCAGCCCCTTGCTAACTACAAGCCGCTCAACCCCGCCGTCAGGCTCATCGGGGTGAGCACTTCATAACTCAGCGTTAGCCCATGGTGGGCGATTTCGAGCGTCTCAATGGCCAGATCGGTGCTAGATGTGCTGAGACTGGAGAGTTCCCAGCTTACCGGGTAAGCGTTTTCGATGTCCCAATGTTTGACCTTGCCGAAGCCCTGTCCGGCAACGGACATAAAAGTGTCGCTTGCTCCTCCCATAGCTCCGGCGATTGCCGTGGCCAAATTGTGCCCAGGTGCGCCTTGAATGATGGAGAAGTTGATGCGCTTCACCTTGAAGTTGTATCGTCCTTGCGTGAACCAATCCCAGAGCGCGCGTGACATGCTCAAGCCACGTTTCAGGGTGATGTTGCCACCCTTGACGCGACCAGGCAGCTTATGCGTATAATTATTGACGCCACCCTCATTGATCTCTTTGACCTCGCGTTCGAGTTTTATCCCGTCACACTCGGTGAACAACGCAACGATGACGCCCGATAACTCCACGAAGAAAAGATAAGCGGGAACCGGATCGAACCGCATGCCCGATGCTTCCTCGAGTGCTCTGATGCCGACGCTCACCGCGGCAGTCGTCGCCAGACCGCCGGCGCGGGATGCGAGATGCTTTCCCAAGCTCGTGTCCCCCAGGGCGCTGCTCTTTATCGGTGGCGTGTCTCCTGGAACCTTCTGCACTAAACCCATTTTCAACCTCCAATCCCTCTACCACTCTTGACGCCAGCCCCGCCGTTCGCGTTCCAGCCGCAACTCCTCCTGGAGCAAAGCGTAAACCTCCTCGGCCAGCGCTTCCAAATCGATCTCCTCAGCCCCTATCGATTCCTCACCCTCCTCAATTTCGCTCTCAGTAACTTCAGTCGGAAACTTGCCCATTTGTCATTTGCTCATTTGCTAATTTATCATTGAT
>CAZDYW010000551.1:0-2013 GCA_964509655.1 uncultured Anaerolineales bacterium | reverse complement strand
CTCCATAAGCTTCGTCACCGATGGGAACTGGCTCTCATCCGTGTGCGGCAGGAACATCGCTGCGTTGAACTCGTCGAAGAAGGTATTATCGGCGGAAAGCTCCAGATAGGTCATCATCTCACCTATCGAAGTTACCTTCTGGCGTATGTCCTGGGAGAGAAGCGCTCTGTAGGCCCCACGCACGGAGGTGTTTCCCAGAAAATGGAATGCCTCGTAGGGCTTATCGGGTAGTAGCCCAATTTGGATCGCCTTCTCCACGTTGATGTATTGACCGAAGGCCCCGCCGATGAGCACCTGCTCCACAGCATCCAGAGTTATTCCCACGCTGCGTGCCAGGATGGAGAACCCAGCGTAGATAGCGGCTTTGGCCCGCATCAGGTTATCGATGTCAACGTTCGTGATGAAGATGTCCTCCTCAATGGCCGCATCATCGGCCCAGACGACCACATACTCCCCGCCGTGCTCGCCCTCGCGCACGCGCTCCGTGGGGAGGTTGAGATTGACGTTGCCGCTCTTGTCGATCACGCCGGCGATGAACATCTCGGCCATCAGTGAGATCAAGCCGGAGCCGCAGAGGCCGCGCGGCTTATCGTCCCCAATCACTCGATAAGTGGCCTCATAAGTCTCAGGATCGACCCATACTTCTTCGATGGCGCCGGCAGTAGCTCGCATCCCGTGCACTACCCCGGCTCCCTCGAAGGCCGGTCCAGCCGAACATGCGCAAGCGATCAGCCAAGTGCAATCCCCCAGCACCATCTCGCCATTGGTGCCAACATCTACAAATAGTGTCAGTTTTTCTTGCTCGTTACACATCCCAGAGCTGATCACCCCAGAGGTAATATCCGCTCCAACGTAGGAGGCGATGCCGGGCAGGCAATCCACCGTCGCTGCTGGGTTGATGTCGAGCCCTATTTCACGGGCGTGGAACTCCGGTAGCTGATTGACGACCGTGATGAAGGGCATCAGGCGAATGGTCTCTGGAGGAATCTTGGCGAAGAGGTGGATCATAGTGCTGTTGCCAGCCACCACAGCTTTGTAGATTTCATCCCTGCTGATGCCTCGTTCGGTGACTGCCTGTTCAATCAGGCCATTGAAGGTGTCCACTACCAGTCGTTGTAACTCCTCCAGATTCTCCTCGCTCTTGGAGGCGTAAATGATGCGCGAGATGACATCCTCGCCTCTAGCGATCTGACCGTTGTAAGTCGCTTGTTGGGACATCACCTCGCCGCTGATCAGGTCCACCAGCCAGACCACGTTGCTGGTCGTGCCTATGTCCATCGCCACCGCCCAGAGGCTTTCCAAATGTTCACCGGGCATAATGTCGAGTAGACGAGGCGGGTCTTCCAGTTCTACTATGACTGTGACTGTCCACTCTCCTTCTCGAAGCGTCGAGGCTAGCTTGCGCAACACTGGCAGTGAGGGCTCCAAACCTTGCAGATCGTGGCGGCGCTCCAGTTCTCGCTTGAGACGAGACCAGTCATCGGTCTGATCTTGAAGGCTAGGCGGTTCGAGAGTGACGACATACTTGCGCAGCGGCTGGTCGTGCAAGCTGTAGGAGAAGGGAAGTTCGATCTTCTCTGCCCGCTTGCTTTCCTTCAGGCGGCGCTCGATCTTCTCTTGAGGGGGTACGGTGATGACCGCGTCCCCCTCGATGACTGTCTGACAAGCTAGAGCGTAACCGGCTGCTACGTCATCAGGCGAGAGGCGCTGTGTTGACTTGCGGCGCACGGCACCTTCTTCGACGATGATGGCACAGCGCCCGCAGCGCCCTTGCCCTCCGCATGGCATATTGATGTCCACACCGGCTTGCTGCGCGGCTTCACTCAGAAGAGTGCCGGCGGGGACCTCCGCTTCACGATTAGATGGTAGAAACTGAACTCGGTAGGTTGCCATTGTTTGTTGTCTCTTGGGCTTCACGTATCCTCTCATTATTGAGAGGAGACCATAATCACTCCGCGAACATCTCTGCTAACGTTGCTAACACAGAAACTTGAGTGGGTTGGTCCATACGCC
>CAZDYW010000550.1:0-2014 GCA_964509655.1 uncultured Anaerolineales bacterium | reverse complement strand
TAATGACATTGGGCGTCATTGTCCATAGCGCAAGGACATGATACCAAATCTCTGCTCGTTTACCAGATGGGCGATGTGTTCGGTCACGGGGGACAGCCGCGCCTGTATACTGGTCTGGCATGGATCTATAGCCGTTCTATTTCCTCCAAGGTCGCCTCAACAGCGGCCGCGATACGGGCGTAGCCCTCGGCTGTGGGATGGATGCCATCGGACAAAAGTGAGAGGTCATCACCAAAAGCCGCTTTCAAATCTACCAGTGGTGTCTCCTCAGCGATGGCCACTTGGCGCACGATCCGGTCATACTTGCCCCAGTTTTTGGTTTGGGCGCCGTTCGTTCTGGCCCGTTCGGCATCGACCGGATTGGGCGAGAGCAATACCGGCGTTGCGCTTCTCCCTCGCACGCGCTGCGCCATACTCGTCAATGCCTCGCGGAAGCGTGTCGGCGGTGTTTGCGGCACGCCGGGGGCGTACAATCCGCTGTCGTTGAGCCCGAAACCGATGAGCACAATATCCGGGTGGTGACTCAGTGCATCACGCTCCAGCCGCGCCAGGCCGCTGGGGGCAGTATCGCCGTTGAGGCCGGCGTTGTAAACCTTTAGATCGAGCGCCCGCGCCAAACGCGCCGGGTAGGCCAATCTGCGAGCTACCCCGGCCCCGTAGGTCACGCTGTCTCCAAGCGCGACGATGTCAAACTCGCCGCCCAATGGATTACTCAGCCATCCGCGCATTAACAGATCATTCATAGACGACGTCCTGTTCGCTTTGACTTGTCCCCAACTTCTTGCCGCACCCCCTCAGCTTTGGTGATAAGATTTTGCCAGCAGGCCGCTCGGCTTTCTCCCTCTGCCAGCACTGTGCAGACCGGATTACGGGCCTTGATCCGCTCGCCGGGGAAGGGCACGTCTCGTCGGCCTCGTTCCATCCAGTTCGCTGTCTCTGGCGCTGTCACATCCCGCCGGGCGTAGACGATGCCCTTGCCAAAGTATCTCTTCTGCGACTTAATATGCTCCCGCAAGGAGAAATCCAGCAATTTGCCCGCCAGCGCTTTCAGATGGAGGGAGAAGATGTTGAGGCCATAGGCTCGCTCCAGCAATTCCATCGAGGCGGTGTAGCGCGGGTTGACCTCCACCAGGTATGGCCTCAATGTGCCGGGCTCTTTGGTATTTCGCGTGGCCTGCTTTGTAGGGGCGGGACTCCGTGCCCGCCCGCGTGCATTTTGTTCATCCCGCGTCACTATCAGATCGATCCCATTCACGCCGCGCAGCCCGAAGCGGCGAGTGAGGCTTGCTATCATCGCCTCGACCTCTTCCAACAGGGCGAGCGTTTCGGCGGGCGGGTCCGCCAAGGGCAAGATATTCCCGCACCAGCCGAATCCCCCGGCGCCCAGCTCTTCCTGCCCGATGAGCTGCTCCGTCAGGCCGAGGAGGACGCTTTGCTCTCCATCGGCGACGAAGGCTGCCGATGCCGCTTGTCCTGCCACATAGGCTTGCAGGAAATGATCTCCGTCCAGCGCTTCCCCTTTCCAGAGGCGAATGGCGTGGCCGCCGCCGCTGCGTATCGGCTTGCGCAGCCAGCGGCCTTGGGGATCGGCTTGGCTCTCTTCGCCCGGCAGTAGCGTAGTGGGGAAGTGGATGCCCGTCTCGCGGCAGAATGAGCGCATTTGGTGCCAATCGCGCACCCGGCGCAGGCTCTCCGGGGTGTTGCCGAGCAGGATGTGATCGCGAGCCAATTCCTCGATGATCTGTGGGTGGTTTTCCAGGTTAGAGACATATACCAGCGCTTCAAAGTCGAGGTGCTGGCTGGCGTCCCGCAATGCTTGGGCGCTGAAGGGGAGGTCGAAGTCTCGCGAAAGGGCGAGGTTCTCCACCAAGACACGTTGATCGCGGTCGCCGAAGTAGTCGAGGGTGATGATTTGATGTTCGCTTTGCACTGCCGATTCGGCGATGGCGCGGGTGCTGAGGCCGATGATTAGAACACGCATTCGTGTCCTCTCATTATCTTGGGGCAGGAATAA
>CAZDYW010000549.1:0-2030 GCA_964509655.1 uncultured Anaerolineales bacterium | reverse complement strand
TCGATGGTCGAGCCGCGCAGGATGGCCCGCACAGGCAGCCAGGCGGCCCCGGCGCTGGTAAGCGGCGCAAGGACCAAGCCCACCAACCCATTGAGCAGCGCCGGCTGCACCGACCGCCAGGCCGCTCCCCATAGGTCCAGGTCGGGGATGCCCCAACTGTTGCCGCCATAGACCACGGCCAAGATGACGATGATGCCCGCCCCGGCGACCAACCCCAGCCCTCCGCCGATCAGCCCCATCAGCGCCGCCTCTCCTGCGACGACTGCCGTCACTTGTCGCCGCGTCGCCCCGACCGCCCGCAGCAGGCCCAACTCGCGCCGCCGCTCGGCCACGCTCATCATCGTCGTGTTGACCACGCCCAGCGCCGCCGCCACGATTGCCAGGAGCAGCAGCGCGTTGAGCATATTCGGCAGCACTGCCATCACCTCGGTTTGCAACTCGGCCAGTCCTTCCAGTTCGGTTGCCTCGACGCCGGGAATACGGTCTACCACGGCGACAAGATCGGCTGTAAATGCGTCTCGGTCAACGCCCGGCAGCGGCCACGCTCCCGCCGACATCGGCTCTGTAGCGCCAAATGACTCACCGGCGGCGATGCTGATGATCGAAGCGCCCACCAAGGGCGATCCAATGCCCGCGATGGTGCATTCCACCGGCCCGTCCACCCCAGTTACCTCAAAAGTCTCGCCCAGCAAAACGTCGTTCTTGCCCGTAATCAACGGCGTAACCAGGACGCCACAGCCGGTTTCCATGATCGGCATAGCCGTCTCCCAATCTCCTTCAGTGAAGGCAAAGAGCCAGTCGCCGCCCTGCTGCAAGAGGCGAGGATCGCCGACGAAGGAAAAGTAACTAGAGCCAAGAAAGGACAGTTCAGGCACGATCACGTAATACAGTTCCACGATCTGACCGCGTCCTTGCAGGGTCTCGCGTATCTCTGCGATCGCATCGGGCGAAAGTTGGATGGCGTCCATATTGGTATAGGCCGCCATGCCCTCTTCGATTTTGAACGGCGCGACGAGCCACGCGCCCCGCTGCACACCCCCCTCGATTTTGGGGCGCATAAGCTCGTCCCACGCAAAGCGCATAAAGCCAGTCATACTGACGATCATCGCCAGGGCCACGGCCAGCGTCACGATGGTCAGCGTGATACGCCCGCGCCGGCGTCCCAGGTTGTCGGCGATCAACCGCCCGGTCGCTCCCCAGAAGCGCGTGAGCGGCGCGCGCACCCATCGCCCCACGCCGCCGATGAGCGCGGGCAGAATCAAGGCGAGACAACCCAGCCATAGGAGTACGTGAGAGCCTGTCAGGATCGCGCCCCAGGGAGGCTGCACCCACTCGCCCGGCGGGGCGACGACGAGATAGATGGTCAGCACGACGATAATCAACAGGCCCAGAGACCAGAACTTGTGGAAAAACCCCGGTTTCTCCAAGAGTCCAGTTTCTTCTCGCAGTGCGAAGAGCGGTGAGATGCGCGTCGCCCGCCAGGCCGGAATCAGGATGGAGAGCAGGGTAACGGTCAAGCCCATCGCCGTCGCCAGCAGCAAGATCGAGATGGAAACGCGGCTGGCAGCAAAGACGAATATCCCTTCGCCAAGCAATGCCCTCATCAGGGCGATGACGCCGCGTCCCAGGAGTGGCCCGGCGACTAATCCCAATACTGTCCCCCCTCCGCCGGTGATTAACGCCTCAACCAGCACCAGGCGCATCACCTGGCGACGGGTCATCCCCAGCGAGCGCAGCGCCCCGATCTGCCGGCGGCGCTGGGTGATAGACATGGCAAAGGCGTTAAAGACGAGAAAGCCAGCCGCAAACGTGATTCCCACCCCCACCAACATCAGCATGACGTCGAGTTGGTCGAGGAGGCCAGCCATGAAGGTCAGCGCGTCTCCCGATTCTGCAAAGGCATTCAGGATCGCTCTGCTGGTCACGTCGGCGGCGACGGTCATCGCCGCGCCAAGCGCCACCGCCAACGCGCTCAAGATGGTGCGCGTGCGCCCCTGTTCCAGGTTGCGCCATGCCAGCGTCCAGGTGAG
>CAZDYW010000548.1:0-2038 GCA_964509655.1 uncultured Anaerolineales bacterium | reverse complement strand
AGTTCCAGGTGGTCGCTGATATTGTGGCATAGAACCTCCGTAAGGCGTAAAACGTGAAACGTAAGACGTAAAACGTGATTAGTGATTTTGAGTGAATACGATGTAGGCCAGGGCGCCTCCGCAGTAGCCGGGCAGGTCGACCACGATTTCCTCCGAAACAGGCGGGTGTTCTTCGGAGTATGGATCGTGGAGTTGGACCCGGACCTCAATGGGCTTCGCGTTGGGGGCGAGGAATTGCTCCCAGGCAGCGTCGTGGCCGTAGATGGTGTTGAAGCGAGCGTCTGCGCCCGAGGTTACAATGGTATCGACCCCCGCTCCCCAGACATGGACCGGATACCCGATCAAGGGATTCCCGTCCAGATCCTGCACTTGACCGGCCACGCCCGTCCACCTGCAACCGTACTGTGGAGGCCGCAGGCTGAGCTCATAGGTGAAGGGCCAAGGTGAGAGCGTTGCCGTCAAGGTAGGAGTGGCCGTGGGCGGAAAGGTGGGAGATGGGGGGAAGGTGGGAATGACCGAGGGCGTCAAGGTGGGCCTCGGCGTTCTCGTGGCCGGACGAGGAGTCAGAGTCACGGTCGGTGTCCAGGAAGGGACAGCCGTCGGCTTGACAGGAGTTGGTGTACTCGTAGGCGGGACTGTGGGAGCTGGGAAAGGGTTGTAAATCCCAAAGGCGGCAAGGCCGTAGAAACTCGACAGACAAACGGTGGCCGCGAGCACAATGATGGTGAGGATATTGAATATAGAGGCTCTTCTCGCGTTGCTCATTGCTTAACCTCCTTGAAACCCCCTGCTGGGCTATTTGTACTTATGGGGCTGTATCAACGAAGCGTTCAACTTCGGCCCGTGCCCATAAGCTTTCGATCCATCTCTGAACGGCTTGATCTTGAAGTAGCCTTAGATTTTCTGGGCCAATGGGGCGCTCTGGGTCTTGCTCGACCACTTGCACGATGTGGTAGCCTAGCGAACTGCTCACTACGTCGCTGAACTGACCGGGCTGGAGGGCGAAAGCGGCCTCTTCTACCTCTGGAGCCACCAGAATTCCGCGTGGGAAAAAGCCCAGGTCGCCGCCGCTTTCTCGAGTGCTGGCATCCTGGGAATGGGCCTTGGCCAAGGCGGTAAAATCAGCACCGGCTTCTAATTGCGCGTGGATGCTCTCCGCCTCCTGCTGCGTATCGACCAGGATATGACGGGCATGGATGTGCTTGGCCGTCGTCGGCACACTTTCTATGACACGCTCTGTCATGGCCATCCCGACTAGCTGGGCGTGCACCTCGCGCTTGGCGTCATCATAGGTTTCGCCCCATTTCTCCAACTTGGCGCGGAAGGCCTCTTCGCCTCCATTTTCATCGATCATAGCTTGCATGTAAGCGTTCACTTCCTCTTCCGAGATAGTGACTCCGGCCTTTTCCGCGGCCTGTTCGGTCAGAACTTGCTCGATCATCACGTTAAGGATCCAATCCTTGGCCTGTGCGAGCTCCTCCTGTCCTTCCTGACTGTTGGGATCGATCCCTTGCGCCGAAAGTGAAGTCTCATAACGGGCCAGTTCACGTTCATAATCGGCCAGATAGATAGGTTGGCCGTTGACTCTGGCAGCTAGGGGAGGCTCCGCAGTTGGGGAGGGGGGAGCGGCTGTGGCGGTGGGCTCCGGTGGCGTCGTCGCAACATTTTCCGATGCAGGAGTAGCAGAAGGCGCCGAGGGAGAGGCTGTCGTCGAGGCGCAAGCGATTGAGAAAATGAAAACAAACAACAACCCTATCAAGGGCGCCAATCCTCCTGGCCTTTTCGAAAAATCCATATAGTGAACTCCTTATAACTTATTTTTCAGGTATCTCAGATGAAACTAACGCGCGGTCATTATACCCACAGCGGGATTTTTGCGCAACTGTATAGCCTCATTTGCTTTCCAACATGAACTAACAAATGTATAATAATAACATATTCAATCGTTGTCATTCACCCAAACTACCACTACAACGAGACTTCAACGCTGTTGATACCGCGCGACTTGGCGAAAGCCGCCCCCTCAACAGCTTCGACG
>CAZDYW010000547.1:0-2043 GCA_964509655.1 uncultured Anaerolineales bacterium | reverse complement strand
TAATCAATGACCCGGCGACGGTGGGCACGATGACCTCGACCTCGCAGGGACGCGCTTGCCCGGCCGCAATCTGTCCCTCCAGATAGCCGGCGCCCGTCTCGAACAGCGGCGCCAGAATCTGGTTGAAGAATTGGTCCTGGAGCTCATCATCGGTCCAGATCTCCGGAACCAGGGCTTGCAGGAAGGTCCGGTTTTCGCGCATAAAATCGAGGATGTTCTGGAGCACGGTGGCGATGTAGGTTTCCTTGTCCAGTGCGGCCAACTGCGCTTGCGTGTCGCTCCAGGCTTGTCTGATGACCCGGTCGGCGATGGAAAGCAGGAGGTCGCGCTTGCCCTTGAAGTAGATGTAGATGGTGCCCGCTGAGATATTGGCGCGGGCGGCGATTTTTCTCATCGTGGCTCGCTGGTATCCCTTTTCGGCGAAGACATCGACCGCGGCGTCGAGGATTTGCTGGCGTCTCATCTGGGATTGGGTATCTTCGCTGCTAGGTTGTGGTGGATGGGACATCTTTGGCCTCCCGGATTTTTTGGCTGCTGATGACTTGTCGCTTGGTGGCATGCCAGCAAGGTGCTGGCTTAATATTCAGCCATGCTCCAAATCCATTTCTGGTGAACGACCGTTCACTAAACGCTCGTTCATTTTACTCTAAATTGTTCACTTGTCAAGTTCATTATGCTTGGATTTCAATTGACTAACTGCCAGATTCCGGTATAATCTTCACTGAGGGGGACAGTGTGATACATCGGATTGATAAATTCCTCCTGTTACAATTCATAGTGAAATACAAAGAAGGAGATACTTATAATGAGTGAACTTAATGAACTAGCGATAGATGAACAGGTTGCCCTTCTGATGCGCGGCGCCGAGTTCGGTGATGAGCAAATCAAGGATCACATGCGTGCAGAAATGCGCGAGCGTTTAGTCGAAGCGGAGAAAACCGGGAAGCCCTTGCGTATTTATTGTGGCTATGACCCTACTGCCCCTGACATTCATTTGGGGCACACAGTCACCATGCGCAAGCTCCGTCAGTTCCAGGAGCTAGGGCACCAGGTGGTGTTTCTCATCGGTACCTTCACCGGCCTGATCGGTGACCCTTCGGACAAGGATCAAGCCCGACCCCGGCTCTCGCCGGAAAAACTGGATGAGAATTCCAGGACTTATATCCGACAAGCTTATCGTATCCTTGATCCAGAGGAGACCGAAGTTCGTTATAACGCCGATTGGCTGGCCGGTCTCACCTTTGCGGATGTGATCGAATTGGCTTCCAACTTCACCGTCCAGCAGTTCCTATCGCGGGACAAGTTCGCTCAGCGGCGGGAGCGCGGCGAGGCCATCTGGGTACACGAATTTCTGTATGCCCTGATGCAGGGTTACGATGCGGTCGCTTTGGAGACCGATGTTCAGATCGGCGGCACCGATCAGCTTTTCAACCTTCTGGCCGGACGCAAGCTCCAGGAGTTCTTCGGTCAGAAGCCCCAGGTCTGTCTCACCTATCCGATTTTGGTGGGCACCGATGGTCAACTGCGCATGTCCAAGAGCACGGGCAACTACGTGGGCGTCGATGAGGCTCCAGAAACGAAGTATGGCAAGACCATGTCGATACCCGACGAGGCGATGCGCAATTGGTTTGAGTTGCTCACTCGCTGGACGCCGGATGAGATCGATCAATTGCTTGATAGGGTGGAGCAGGGCCAGGTGCATCCAATGGAGGCGAAAAAGAAGCTGGCTTGGGAGATTGTATCCATCTTTGATGGCGACGAGGCCGCTGACCGGGCATCGGCTCACTTCGAGCGAGTACATCAGAAGCGCCAATTACCGGAGGATATGCCTGTTTATCCTCTCGACGAGCCGACCAACGTGGTCAACATTATCTACGAGGCCGAGATGGCTCGCAGCAAGAGCCAGGCCCGGCGCCTGGTGCAGCAGGGCGCAGTTCGCCTGGGTGGTGAGAAAATCAAGAGCATCGACTTCGACGTAGAGGTCGAGGATGAGGCTGTTTTGCAAGTGGGGAAGCGGCGTTTCTTGCATCTGGTGAATGCTGA